>DATIZS010000196.1:0-6177 GCA_035516955.1 Rhizomicrobium sp. | reverse complement strand
CGCCGCCTTCGACAAGCTCGTCAATGAACGCCGCGTGCGGCCGACCGCACTCGAGCCCGTGTGGCGCGTGGCCGGTTTCGCGCTCGGCGCCGCGACCGCCTTGATGGGCGAAAAAGCGGCGATGGCCTGCACGGCGGCGGTCGAGGAAGTTATCGACGAACATTATGCCAGCCAGATCGACAGGCTCGATTCCGATCCCGACCTGAAAGCCAAGGTCGCCGATTTCCGCGCCGACGAGATCGCCCATCGCGATCACGCGCTGGCGGCAGGCGCGGAAGAGGCGCCGGGCTATCGCGTGCTCAGCGAAGCGATCAAGGCGGGATGCCGGATTGCGATCAAATTGTCCGAGCGGATTTGAAGGCTCAAGGTTCCAGTTCGGAATCCCAGTAGAGATAGTCCGCCCAGCTTTCGTGCAGATAATTGGGCGGAAAGCGGCGTCCGTTGTTGCGCAACTCGTTGACGCTGGGCCTGTGCGGGCGGATGCGCGGATACATGCGCACCTGATCGGGCAGCTTGCCGCCCTTGGCGAGATTGCAGGGCGCACACGCCGTGACGACGTTCTCCCAGGTCGTGCGCCCGCCGCGCGAACGCGGGATCAGATGATCGAAGGTGAGATCGTCGCCGATGCCGCAATACTGGCATTCGAAACTGTCGCGCAGGAAAACGTTGAACCGCGTGAACGCCGGATTGCGCGCCGGCCGCACATAGGTCTTGAGCGATACGACCGACGGCAGCTTCATCTCGAAGCTGGGCGAGCGCACGGCGCGGTCATATTCGGCAAGGATGTTCACGCGCTCCAGGAACACCGCCTTGATCGCGTCCTGCCAAGACCACAGCGACAGCGGGTAATAGCTCAAGGGGCGGTGATCGGCATTGAGGACCAGCGCCGGGCAATTGTCGGGCACGCGCTCGGCGGCTAACACGGGAATCTCCTTCTGAAGACGGTGTCCTCCTTGCTGCGGCCGGACATTAAGGGCAACCGGGCCGGATGCCAATAATCTTTGGCCTTGGGCAGGTTAGCCGATTCGGCGTGACGGGTGTGCGACAGGGTCAGCCAATCGGGCAGCAAATCCCGTCATTTTCCCGCGCAAGCGCGCCCGAAAGCGCCATGGCGAGAAAGACCCCGCCGAGCATGAGGCCGTCCGCGTCGATCGAATGACCTGTGCCGGGCGACAAATGCCATTGCACGGCAGCGCCCGCGGCCCCCAGCGCGGCCGCCGAGATGAACAGCGCTTCGGCCGGAATCATGGGATCGGCATCGCCATGGACGAGCAGGATCGGCGGTGTATCGGCGCCGAGTTCGGGAGCATCGCCCGCAAGAACGCCCGAATAGCCGATGATGGCGGCGGGCTTCGCTTTGCGCCGCAAACCCGCATGCAGCGACAGCATCGTGCCCTGGCTGAAGCCCACAAGCGCGAGACGAGATGGTGGCAGGTCGAGACGCGCGAGCTCCGCATCCAGAAACGCATCGAAGATGGGCGCTGCCCGCTCCACACCCTTGCGCATCTCTCTTGGGTCGAGCCGCGAAATTGGAAATCACTGATAGCCCATCGGCGCGCCTTCGCATGGCTCTGGCGCATTGGGCGCAACGAACGCGACAGTGGGGAGCAATTTCTGCCAATGCGGCGCAAGGCCGATCAAATCGTTGCCGTCCGCGCCATAGCCATGGGCGAGCACGACGAGATGGGTGGCGGGTCCGCGCGCGGGCGCCAGACGTGGACCGGAAAGCGTGCTCATCCTCGGCCGATATGCGAGATTGCGCCTCCATGATTGTCACGCGCTTTGCGCCGAGTCCAACGGGGCTCCTGCATCTGGGCCATGCCTTTGCCGCCATCACCGCAGCGGGGGCGGGCGAACGGTTCCTGTTGCGCATCGAAGACATCGACACGGGCCGCTGCCGCCCGGAATTCGAAGCGGCGATCTTCGAGGAGTTGCATTGGCTGGGTCTTCGCTGGGAGGAGCCGGTGCTTCGCCAATCGTCGCGCTTTGCCGCCTATCGCGAGGCGCTCGCTGGGCTGGACACGCAAGAGCTCCTTTATCCCTGTTTCTGCACGCGCAAGGACATTGCCGACGAAATCGCCCGCGCGATCGAAGCGCCGCATTCAATATATTTGGGGCCCGAAGGCCCGGATTATCCGGGCACATGCCGCGACCTCTCAACGGAAATTCGCAAATCCCGCATCGAGGCAGGCGAGCAATATGCGTTGCGTCTGGATGCAGCGGAGGCCGCGAAGCGCACCGGCCCGTTGACGTTCACCGAACATTCAAATCTCGTGAACGTCGATCCGCTCCTGTTCGGCGATGTCGTACTCGCGCGCAAGGATACGCCCGCGTCCTATCATCTGGCGGTCGTCGTGGACGATGCGTTCCAAGGCGTAACGCTGGTGACGCGCGGAGAAGATTTGTTGCCCGCTACGCACATTCAGCGAGTCCTGCAAGCGCTGCTCAACTTGCCGCAACCGGCCTACGCGCACCACAAGCTCATTCTCGACGAGCACGGAAAAAAGTTTTCGAAACGCGACCGATCGGTGACGTTGCGCGCGCTGCGCGAAAGCGGCGCGACGCCGGAAGATATCCGCGCGCGCCTTACCAATCGTTGAGGCCCTGGAATTCGCGGAAGCCTGCGGCTTTCGCCCAGCCGCTCCATTCCTTGCGCAAACGCACGGTTTCGACGGGGCTGCGCGTGCCCTGCCCCAGCCCGAGGATTTCGAACTC
Source organism: Rhizomicrobium sp. (assembly GCA_035516955.1). Taxonomy (GTDB): domain Bacteria; phylum Pseudomonadota; class Alphaproteobacteria; order Micropepsales; family Micropepsaceae; genus Rhizomicrobium. The sequence goes on along the minus strand of DATIZS010000196.1, from coordinate 3,462 downwards.
GGCGCAACCGGCATATTCGCGGGAATCCGGTGCGGGCAGATGGGAATTGCGATCCGCCAGGCGCGCATATTCGGAATCCTCGATCCCGTCCGACGCAAGCACGATCGTGGTCGGCATGCCCGAACAGCCGATGCTTTGCGAGACATTGTCGAGGAAGGCGAGGATGTTCGTGCGGGCCTGCACCTTCCACTTCCCGCTTTTTACGAGAAGCGGCGTGCCCGCAATCAGGCGTTCGACTTCGCCGGCCACGTCCTCTGGCCGGTTCCGCGCCGATATCACCGCGTCGTAGTAGAACGCGTTGGACGACGCGTCGTAATTGCCGAGCGTGCGCACATGGACTTCGCTTGCGAAACCGAGCTTCCTGATCTCACCGGCGATGCGCGCGCCGACCTTGGCCGCAAATGCGGAATCGGAAACGAGCGGATTGCTCGCCGAAATGTCGAGCCCGATGACGATGCGCCTGGGCGCGATCTGGGCCTGTTCGGCGAAATTGCCGGCGAGGCGTTCGGGCAGTTGCGCGGCGTTCATGGCTCCGCCCGCGCCGAGGCTCGCCGCCGTGGCAACCGCCAGCATCGCCGCTCGCATCATGCGGGCTTTTGCTCGGCCAATTCGAGCAGATGCAATTGCGCGAATTGCTTCTGACGGTGCCGGTAATCGCGCGATAGCAGGAAATTGCGCACATTGCTCTCGGCGCTCTGCAGGTAAAGCGCGGCCACCGACGTCACGATGAAAAAGATGACGCTCGCGAATACGAGCCACAGCCAGGAATCCGCATCGGCAAGCGAGCGTTTCGAAAGTTTCGGCAGCGGCAGCGAGACTTCATCGGTGTTTGTCATGCCGGCCTGAACCGTGGCCGCATGCACCGGCTTTCTGAGGGAATCGAACAACTGATCGATGGAGTTGCCGGACGCTTGCGCGTTCTGATCCGTCTGTTCCAGCGAGGCCGAGGTCGCTCCCGCCATGTTGTTGTAAGCCACGAGATAGCCCAGGCATCCTACCATCAGGATGGAAAGCACGAAGGCGACCGCGATCAGCGAATTGCGCCCATAGGCGCCCGTGATCTTCAGCATGAAATGCACGATCAGGACGGCGAAAATCACCTGCATGCTTTTGAACATGAGCGAGCTTTGCAGGCTCGCCGGCACCACCATGAACTCGTTGGCGAGCGCGCGCGTCCAGATATCGCCGCGGATGATCTGGTAATCGACGAACATGGCAAGCGCGGCGACGACGATTGCGAGCCCGACCGCGAGCGCATAGAGCCAGCGGTAATGGGCGACCTGGCGGCTCTTCTCCATGTTGCGCGCGATGATCCGGGCGTCGTCGCGCTCGTCTTCGCTGAGCGGCGCATCCGGCTTTTCGGTTTCCTGCTTCTTCGGCGCGAGCAGCGCGAAGAGGCCATAGCGGCGGCCATTGCGTCTGTGCGACCGCTCCGACCGGCGGATCCAGTCCGGCCCCCAGCTCGGCGCGTCGACCGCCGTCTTCAGGCTCTCGACCAGTTGCGCCTTGAGCCGCGCACGCACGGCCGGCGTCATCGCCTCGGCCCTGGCAAGCTCTTGCGCCTCCTCGTTGAATTCGGCGGGCGTCAGCCCGTGGAACATCTCGTGGCTGAGCGCCCGGCGTTTTGGCGCAGGCGATTCGGAAATCCTCATATAGGCGACCATGGACATCCCCAGCATGGCAGGCCGGTAGAGTTAACAGCGCCTTGATAGCGACAATGCGGTAGGATTGCGGCAGGTCTGCCACAATTGGAGCACCTGGATGAATTCCCGCACGATTCTTCTCGCGGCGGTTTTCGCGGCTGCCGCCTCGCCCGCGCTCGCCGATGCGGCGGCCGACATGATGGCGGCTGACAAAGCCTTTTCCGACATGTCCGTGGCGAAAGGCGCGCATGCCGCGTTCCTCGCCTATATGGACGACAATGTGCGGCTCTACGAAGGCGATCATCCGCCGATCATCGGCAAGAAGGCGGCGCAGGATTACTACGCAGCCAATCCCGACGAGCCGGGCGAGCGGCTCGAATGGTCGCCGATCGAGGCCGACGCTTCGGCCGACGGCACGCTCGGCTATACGCGCGGAACGTGGATCTACACGGCAAAGGCCCAGGACGGCAGCGCCGTGAAAGTCACGGGCTATTACGTGACCGAGTGGAAGAGACAACCCGACGGCCACTACAAATTCGTGCTCGACATCGGTGGCGCGGACAAGAAGCCGAAGGCGCAATGATTACTGCGTCGCCAGATCGACGATGCCGCGCATGATGGCGTTGAGGTCGTAATCTTTCGGGCTGAACACGGCGGAGACGCCGGACGCCTTGAGCCGGGCTTCGTCTTCCGGCGGGATGATGCCTCCCGCGACCACTTTCACATCCGAAAGACCGGCGGCTTTCAATTTCGCGACCACTTCGCCGGCCAGCGGAATGTGACTGCCCGAAAGAATGGAGAGGCCCACCACATGCGGCTTCTTCTCTTTCGCAGCGGCGACGATCTCGTCGGCGGTGAAGCGGATACCGTTATAGATCACGACCATGCCCGCATCGCGCGCGCGGATGGCGATCTGCTCGGCGCCGTTGGAATGGCCGTCGAGGCCGGGCTTGGCGACGAGGAAGGTGAGTTTGCGGCCGAGTTTCTTGGAAGCAGTCTCCACATCTTCGCGCAGCGCCACGATGCGTTCGTCATTGCGCGAAGGGCCGTCGGCCGCGACGCCCGTGGGCGCGCGATATTCGCCGAAGATGCGGCGCAGATTTCCCGCCCACTCGCCGGTCGTGACACCCGCCTTCGCGCAATCGATGGAAGCGGGCATGATATTGGCGCCGTCCTTTGCCGCGCGCTCGAGCTCGCCCAGGGCCTTTGCCACTTTCTTTTCGTCGCGCGACGCACGCCACGCCTTCAGATGGGAAATCTGGTCGTGCTCGGCGGATGCGTCGACGGTCATGAAGCTGCCATTGCCGGCCGTCAGCGGCGAGATTTCGGTTTCGGTATAGGCATTGACGCCGACGCGGATTTCCGCGCCCGTTTCGATCGCTTCCACGCGCGCCGCGTTGGAGCGCACCAGCCGCTCCTTCATATATTCGAGCGCTTCCTGCGAGGCCGCGCCGCCCATTTCCTCGATGCGGGCGATTTCCGATTTGATCTGTCCGACGAGTGTCGAGACTTTCTCGCCGATCACTTTGGAGCCGTCGAAGATATCTTCATATTCGAGCATGTCGGTTTCGAAAGCGCCGATCTGCTGCAGGCGCAGCGACCATTGCTGATCCCAGGGCCGCGGCAATCCCAGCGCTTCGTTCCATGCCGGCAATTGCACGGCGCGCGCACGAGCACCCTTGGAAAGCGCCACGCCGAGCATTCCGAACAGGATACGATAGACGTTGTTCTCCGGCTGCTGCTCGGTGAGACCCAGCGAATTGACTTGCACGCCATAACGAAAACGCCTCAGCTTTTCGTCTTCGACGCCATAGCGGTC
>DATIZS010000195.1:0-3038 GCA_035516955.1 Rhizomicrobium sp. | reverse complement strand
AGCTTAAGGGGAATGTCCGAGATACCGGAAACCGGTCGCGAGATAAGGGGTGCTGGCGTGAGCCCGCAGGCGCTCGACGACTGGTTTGCGCGCGAAGTTTTGCCGCTGGAGCCGCAGCTCATGCAATTCCTGCATCACAATTGGCGCAACAAGGCCGACATCGCCGATCTCAGGCAGGATGTCTATGTGCGCATCTATGAGGCGGCGCAGAAACAGATCCCGTCGCCCGCGCGGCCCTTCGTGTTCGCGGTGGCGCGCAATCTCCTGATCGATCGTCTGCGCAAGGCGCAGGTCGTTCCCATCGAGGCGGTGGCCGATGTGGATATACTGGGCTTCGCGTCCGACGCGCCGAACCCGGAGCGCAGCCTTGCCGCGCGCGACGAATTGCGCAGGCTCCAGGGCGCGCTCGAGCGTCTTGCCCCGCGCTGCCGCGAGGCGTTCGTGCTCGGCCGCATCCAGGGACTTTCGCGCACCGAGATCGCCGCGCGCATGGGCGTGAGCGAAGACACCGTCACCGAACATCTGACCAAGGGCATGCGCGCGCTCGCCAACATTCTCTATGGCGACGATCACGGGAGGACGCCATGAGCGAGGCGTTCGAAACGGGCGCGATGGAGATCGAGGCGCGCGCGGCGGCGTGGCTGGAGCGGCGCAATTTCGGCCGCTGGAGCGAGGAAGACGAAGCCGGCCTCGATGCCTGGCTTGCGGGATCGCCCGCCCATCGCGTGGCCTTCGTGCGGCTCAGCACCGCTTGGGAGCGCGCGGGCCGCATGGCAGCACTTGCGCCCGAGATTCCCGCGCAATCGGTGCCTCCGTTTCGCGTGACGGGTCCGTTTCTCTTTCGCATCGCCGCCGTATTCGCCGTCCTGGCCGTGATGGCGGCGGGCGCGATAGCCTATCTCGAGGCGCCGCGCGAGCGCACCTATTCCACGGCCATCGGCGGGCGCGAGCTCGTGAAATTCGCCGACGGCAGCCGCATCGAGCTCAACACCAACACCGTTTTGCGCGCGCGCATGACGACGAGCGAGCGCGTCGTCTGGCTCGATCACGGCGAAGCCTATTTCGAGATCAAACATGATGCCGCCCATCCCTTCGTGGTGATGGCGGGCGCGCACCGCGTCACCGACATGGGCACGAAATTCCGCATGCGCCGCGACAAGGGCCGGTTGCAGGTCTCGGTGGTGCAGGGGCGGGTGACGTTCGACACGCCCGATTCCGGCAAGCTCTCGCCGCTGGAAGTGCTGACGCCCGGCGATGTGGCGGTGGCGACCGCCAAATCGGTTTCGGTGCGCCGCGAATCCGCGCAAGACCTCACCGATCAATTGAGCTGGCGTCAGGGCGTGCTCGTGTTCGATCACACCACGCTGGCGCAGGCCGCCGCCGAATTCAACCGCTACAACACCGACAAGCTCGTCATCGCGGATGCCCAGCTCGCGCGGCGCACCATCGGCGGCACGTTTCCGACCAACAATCTGGAAGCCTTCATCGGCGTCACGCAGGACCTTCTCGGACTGCATGTGAAGCGCAGCGCGCACGCGATCGTCATTTCGCGCTGAACGCGGCCCGGGAAAAAGGGGGGAGAGAATGAAAGGATCGGCTTTTCTGAAGGCGGCTCTTGCGGGCACGGCGAGCATGCTTGCGCTGGCGGCGCCGGCCGCCGCCGACCAGTACAACATCCCGGGCGGCGATCTGCAGGCGGCCCTCAACGCCTATTCGCAGCACACGCGCGTGGCGCTCATCTATCTCGACGACGAAGTGCGCGGCGTGCATACGCGCGGCGCCCAAGGCGATCTTTCGGCCAGCGACGCGCTGTCGCGCATATTGGCGGGCACCGGCTTCGTCGTGCATCGCCATTCTTCGGGCGCCATCGCGCTGGTGCACGAGACGCCGGCCGGGCGCCCCATCGATCTCGCCGAAACCAGAACCATACGCTCCGCCGCGGCCGCGGCCGTCGAGACGGTGGTCGTGACGTCTTCGAAGATCAAGGGCGATATCCAGACCGTTCCGATCGCGATCACGGCGCTGTCGCAGGAACAGTTGACGAGCCGCCAGATCGCCGGCGGGCCGGATCTGGTGAAGGAAGTCCCGAACCTTACCTTCTCGAAGACGAATTTCACCGGCTACAACATCGAAATCCGCGGCATCGGCACGCAGGCGATTTCGGTCACCACAGATCCGGCGGTGGCCGTGGCGTTCAACGACGTTCCGTTCATCCGCAATCACTTCTTCGAACAGGAATTCTACGACGTTTCCCAGGTCGAAGTGTTGCGCGGCCCGCAAGGCACGCTTTACGGCCGCAACGCGACCGCGGGCGTAGTGAATGTGATTTCCGCAAAACCCACCGATCAGTTCGAAGCCATGCTGTCGGCAGACTGGGGGAATTATTCCAACCGCCGTTACGAAGCGATGGTCAATATTCCGATCGTGGATGACCGGCTCGACATCCGCGCCGCAGCCGAATGGACGAAACGCGACGGCTATTCCGTCAACAAGATCACCGGCGATCCGATCGACGGGCGCGATCTCTGGTCGGCGCGCGTCACGATCTCGTTCAAGCCGTCGGAGCGCTTCCGCTCCTATCTCGTGTGGGAGCATTTCTCCGAAAACGACGACCGCATGCGCACGGCCAAACAGCTTTGCCACAAGGACATCCCGCCGGCTTCGGTCAATGGACAGCCCGTCGAATCCGGCCGCGCGGGCCTCGACGGCGCGGTCGTCTTCACGCAGGATTATCTGAGCCAGGGCTGCCTTCCTGCGTCGCTCTATTCGCCCGACAATTTCCAGGTGCCCTACGGCTTTTCGCTGCCCTATATCGTGGCGGGCGGGCTCACCGATTTCCTCGATCCCAGCGTCGATCCCTACGCCAGCGCCACGCAATCGCGAAACCTGCGCGTCATCGAATCCAGCATCGATCCGCACTACCGGGCCAAGAACGACACCGCCGAACTGAACATCGATTACGACGTGACGCCCGATCTGACCTTCACCTCGCAAAGCGCGGGCAACGAAGATTTCCTCTGGTCGACGGAAGACTACAA
>DATIZS010000194.1:0-24649 GCA_035516955.1 Rhizomicrobium sp. | reverse complement strand
TCTGATCGAGCCAGTGATTGCCCGTCGTGATGCAATCGACGCCGAGCGCGAACATCTCGTTCGCCACGCTGCGCGTGACGCCGAAACCGCCCGCGAGATTCTCGCCGTTCACCACAATAAAATCGAGCCTGAGCAGATCTTTCAGCCGCGGCAATTCGGCCGCCACCACGTCGCGGCCCGCGCGGCCCACAATGTCGCCGATGAAGAGAAGACGCATTTATCCGAACTTTTTCAGACCCGTTTCGGTCAATACCATATCGAGGCGCTGATCGTTGACATCGTGGGGCACGCTGTCAACTTCCTGTCCCGCGAACGCAATGCCGATGGCACTGATTTCGCCATTCGCGCGAAGGCTCGCCAGCGTGCGGTCGTAATAGCCGCCGCCATAGCCGATGCGATAGCCCTGTGCATCGAACGCCAGCAGCGGCACAAGGAGCACGCGCGGAATTGCCAGCGGCAAATCGGCGGATGGCTCGGGAATACCGAAGGGGCCGGGCCTGAATTGTTGGCCGTCGCGCCAGAGATGAAACGAAAGTGCTTCGTCTTTCGCCGCGACGCGCGGGAATGCAATCGCATGGCCCTTCGCGGCGAGACGCTTCAAGAGCGCATTCGGATCGGCTTCGCCGGGCAAGGCGACGTAGGCGCCGGCGATACATTTGTCCGGCAATGACAACGCATCGGCACAGGACGCGATGCGCTGCGCAAAATCGGGCAATGCGGACGCAAGCGCCACGCGCTTGCTGCGCGCCGCCGTTCGCAATGTTCGTTTATCGGAATCGCTGGTCATCAGATAAGCGGACGGGACCGCCACCGCCGTTGGAGATTGGATCCTCACGGGCCTGCAAGTGCAGGTGGGCGCCATATGTCCGAGGCCACGGCCCCGGTCAGGGACAGCTCCCGGTGAGTACCATTAAGGCCCCTGGGCATCGCATTCCTGACGCGCGGGGCAGTACCCGTCCGGAACCGAATCTAGGCTTGCGCGAGGCGCGCCGCAATGTCCTCGATGCGCCTGGCGGCGGCTTCCAGCGTTTCGCAGGCGATTTCCTCGGCGCGGCCGAGCTGGCCCGCGATTTCGCTGTGGGCGCCGGCGAGATCGCCGAGCTCCTTGGCGCGCGCATCGAGCCGCGCAACGGCGTCGAAATAATCGTCGGTGATCAGAAGCGCCGCCATCAGCACGAGGCGCAGATCGCCCACCTGCCCCACCTGCTCCAGAAGCTCGCGCACCTTGGAATCGAGATGGCCGGCGAGCTCGCGCAAGTGATCTTCCTCGCCTTCGTCGCAGGCGATGGTGTAGGCGCGGTTGTTCACCATGATATTGACGAGAGGCATGGCGCGTCTCCTAGCGGCCGAGGGCGGTGCGGATCTCGGCGATTGCCGAGTCGAGGCGGTCTTCGACTTCCTCGGTCATGCCGGCGAGCGAGCGGGTTTCGTCTTCGAGTTCGGCCACGCGCGCCAGCAGATTGTCGCGCTCGGCGATCAACTCGGCGTTGCGCTCGGTCAGAACCCGCGCTTCGCTGAGGGGCGCCGCCGCCTGTTCCAGCGCATCGAGCGCCGCCATGAGTTTCGCCGTCACCTCGTCCAGTCTTCCCATGGGCTCCTCCGCCGTCATGGGCAAGACCTTAGGCCCGCACGCGAATCTGGGTCAACGCGGCGCATGGCCGATACGCACAATCGGCGGCGCCGGCGCCCCTTGACGGACGCGCGTTCCGCTGGCTTAAGGCCAGCATTCCGCCGGAGGGCCGGATTCCCACATGACAGCTCTTTCACCCGCCGAAAACCGGCGCCTTGCCAATGCGATCCGCGCGCTTTCCATGGACGCGGTGGAGGCGGCCGGATGCGGCCATCCCGGCATGCCCATGGGCATGGCCGATGTGGCGACGGTGCTTTTCTCCCAATTCCTGAAATTCGACCCGGCCGATCCGGCCTGGCCCGACCGCGACCGCTTCGTGCTGTCGGCCGGCCATGGCTCGATGCTGCTTTATTCGCTGCTTTATCTGACGGGTTACCAGAGCCTGACGCTGGACGACATCAAGCGCTTCCGCCAGCTGGGCTCGCCTTGCGCGGGCCATCCGGAATATTGGCATCCGGCGGGTGTCGAGACGACCACCGGCCCGCTCGGCCAGGGCATCGCGACGGCCGTCGGCATGGCGCTGGCCGAGCGCATGCTGAATGCGCGCTATGGCGATCACCTCGTCGATCACAAGACCTATGTCATCGCCAGCGACGGCGATCTGATGGAAGGCGTCAGCCACGAGGCGATCGGGCTTGCCGGGCATTTGCGGCTCGGCCGGCTGATCGTCCTTTTCGACGACAACCACATCTCCATCGACGGGCCGACATCGCTTTCCGAATCCGGCGATACGAGAAAACGTTTCGAGGCGGCGGGCTGGAAGGTTCTGGCCTGCGACGGACAGGATGCCGCCGATGTGTCGCGCGCATTGCACGCCGCGCAGGATTCGGGTGCGCCGGTGCTGATCGCCTGCCGCACGACCATCGGCTTCGGCGCACCGACGCGCGCAGGCACCGCGAAGGCGCATGGCGAAGCGCTCGGCGCCGAAGAAATCGCAGGCGCGCGGCATGCGCTGGAATGGCCTTATGAGCCGTTCGTGATCCCGAACGATATTCTTTCGGCCTGGCGCGAGATCGGCGCGCGCGGCAAGCCGGCGCGTGACGCGTGGCTGGCACGGCATAAAGCGGATACTCGCGCAGCCGAATTCGATGCGGCGATCGCGGGCGAGATTCCGGCTTCGCTCAAATCCGCATTGAACGAACACAAGAAGAAGCTCGCCGCGGAGAAACCTTCGCTCGCCACGCGCAAGGCTTCGGAACTGGCGCTCGAGGTCGTCAATTCCATTCTGCCCACCACCATCGGGGGCTCGGCCGATCTCACCGGCTCCAACAACACGCGCACCAAGGGCATGGAATCGGTCGCGCCGGGAAAATTCGGCGGGCGCTTCATCCATTACGGCATCCGCGAACACGGCATGGCGGCCGCCATGAACGGCATGGCGCTGCACGGCGGTTTCATTCCCTATTCGGGAACGTTCCTCGTGTTCAGCGATTATTGCCGCCCGGCGATCAGGCTCGCCGCACTGATGGGCGTGCGCGCCATTCATGTGATGACGCATGATTCCATCGGGCTCGGCGAGGATGGGCCCACGCATCAGCCCGTCGAGCATCTGGCCGCGCTTCGCGCCATGCCGAATTTGCTCGTGTTCCGGCCCGCCGATGCGGTCGAGACGGCGGAATGCTGGGAACTCGCGCTCGCGCAGGCGAGGACGCCCAGCGTGCTCGCGCTCACGCGCCAATCGGTGCCTGCCTTGCGCATCACGCATTCGGACGAGAACCTTTCGGCGAAGGGCGGCTATGAGCTTGCGGGCGCCAGGGATGCGAAGGTCACGTTTCTCGCCACCGGCTCCGAAGTCGAGATCGCGCTGAAAGCGCGCGAGCTTTTGACAAATGAGAATATTCCGGCGCGCGTCGTTTCGATGCCGTGCTGGGAATTGTTCGAGCGGCAATCTTCGGCCTATCGTGAAGCGACGCTGCGCCCGGGCACCGTCAAGGTTGCGATCGAAGCGGCATGTCCCTTCGGCTGGGAGCGCTATACCGGGGCGAATGGCCGCTTCATCGGCATGCATTCCTTCGGCGCGAGCGCGCCTTACAAGGAATTGTACAAACATTTCGGCATCACCGCCGAGGCCGCAGCGGAAGCGGCCCGTCAGGCGTTATCGCAAGAGCATTGAGGAGAGAGAAAATGTCCGTTCGCGTCGCGATCAATGGCTTCGGCCGCATCGGCAGGCTGATCCTGCGCGCCATCGTGGAGACGGGCCGCAAGGACATCACGGTGGTCGCCATCAACGATCTGGGGCCGGTCGAAACCAATGCCCATCTGCTCCGCTACGACAGCGTGCATGGCCGCTATCCCGGCGAGGTCAAGGTCGACGGCGACCACATGATCGTCGGCGGCAACAGGATCAAGGTGACGGCCGAGCGCGACCCGGCCCGCCTGCCGCACAAGGAACTGGGCGTCGACATCGCGCTCGAATGCACGGGCCATTTCACCTCCAAGGAAAAATCGCTGCCCCATCTCGCCGCCGGCGCCAAGCGCGTGCTGGTTTCCGCGCCCGCCGACGGCGTGGACCTGACGGTCGTTTACGGTGTCAATCATCAGAAGTTGACGAAGGATCACATCGTCGTTTCGAATGCCTCCTGCACGACCAATTGCCTCGCGCCGGTGGCCAAGGTGCTGCACGAGGCGTTCGGCATCGAAAAGGGCTTCATGACGACGGTTCACGCCTATACCAACGACCAGCCGACGCTCGATCAGCTCCACAAGGATCTTTATCGCGGCCGCGCGGCGGCCGTTTCCATGATCCCGACTTCGACGGGTGCGGCGAAGGCCGTCGGCCTCGTGCTGCCGGAACTCAAAGGCAAGCTCGACGGCGTTTCGATCCGCGTGCCGGTGCCCAATGTCTCGGTGATCGACCTCAAGGCCGTGGTGAAGCGCGCGACCAGCGTGGAGGAAGTCAACAACACGATGAAGAAGGCGGCGGCGGGCGAACTCAAAGGCATTCTCGACATCGTGGACGCGCCGCTCGTCAGCCACGATTTCAACCACAATCCCTTCTCGTCGTCCTTCTGCCTCGACCAGACCAAGGTGATCGAGGGGAATTTCGTGCGCGTGATGAGCTGGTACGACAATGAATGGGGCTTCTCCAACCGCATGGCCGACGTGACCGCCGCGATGGGCAAGCTGATCTGACGCTCCATGGACGAATTCGCAACGCTCGACGACATCGACGTGAAGGGAAAGCGCGTGCTCGTGCGCGCCGATCTCAACGTGCCCATGAAGGACGGGCGCGTCACCGACATGCTGCGCATCGAGCGCCAGGCGCCGACCATCCGGGAGCTTTCGGAAAAGGGCGCGCGCGTGATCGTGCTGTCGCATTTCGAACGGCCGAAGGGCAAGGTCGTTCCTTCCATGTCGCTGAAGCCGGTGGCGCCCGCGCTTTCCTCGGCGCTCGGGCGGCCCGTCGCCTTCGCCGACGATTGCGTGGGCCCGGTCGCGGAGAAGGCGGTCGCGGCGCTGAAGGCCGGCGACGTGCTGCTCCTCGAAAACACGCGCTTCCACAAGGGCGAGGAGGACAACGATCCGGCTTTCTCAAAGGCGCTGGCGAAACTCGGCGATGTTTTCGTGAACGACGCCTTCTCCGCCGCCCATCGCGCGCATGCTTCGACGGAAGGCGTCGCGCATCTTCTGCCTTCGGTTGCGGGCCGCGCGATGGAGGCCGAGCTGTCCCATCTGCATCAGGCACTCGACGATCCCAAGCGCCCGGTGATGGCGGTTGTCGGCGGGGCCAAGGTTTCGACCAAGATACCGCTGCTCGAACATCTGATCGCCAAGGTCGATACGCTGGTGATCGCGGGCGCGATGGCCAACACCTTTCTTGCCGCGGAAGATATTTTCGTCGGCCGCTCGCTCTACGAAGCCGACCAGCTCGCGACGGCGCGGCGCATCATCTCGCTCGCCAACGACACCGGCACCGTCATCATCCTGCCGGTGGATGTGGTGGTGGCGAGCGAGCTCAAGGCGAATGTGAAGCATCGCACCGTGCCCGCGCGCGAGGTGGGCGAAAACGAGATGATCCTCGACGTGGGGCCCAAGACCGTCGCCGAATTCGAAAAGCGGCTGCACGCCACCAATACGCTGGTGTGGAACGGGCCGCTCGGCGCCTTCGAGACCCCGCCTTTCGACCGGGGAACGGTGGCGGCGGCCAAGCTCGTGGCGGCGCGCACCAAGGCCGGAAAGCTTTTGTCGGTGGCGGGCGGCGGCGATACAGTGTCGGCGCTGAACCACGCAGGCGTCGCGGGCGATTTCTCTTACGTCTCGACCGCGGGCGGCGCGTTTCTGGAATGGATGGAAGGCCAGGAGTTGCCAGGCGTGGCGGCGCTCCAGCGATCCCAGAGGAAAACAAAATGAATCTCGCGGAACTGAACAAAATCGCAAACGCGATGGTGGCGAAGGGCAAAGGCATTCTGGCGGCGGACGAATCCACCGGCACGATCAAGAAGCGCTTCGACAAGATCGGCGTGGAATCGACGGAAGCGAACCGCCGCGATTATCGCGAGCTCCTGTTCCGCTCGACCGACGCGATGAGGAATTACATCTCCGGCGTGATCCTTTACGACGAAACCATCCGCCAGAAGGCGAAGGACGGAACGCCGCTGGTGAAACTGATCGAGCAGGCGGGCTCGGTTCCCGGCATCAAGGTCGATAATGGCGCGAAGTTGCTGGCGCTTTCCAAGGACGAAACCGTCACCGAAGGGCTCGACGGTTTGCGCGAGCGGCTGATCGAATATCACAGGCTCGGCGCGCGTTTCGCCAAATGGCGCGCGACTTACGATCCGACCGAAGGCCGGCCTTCCTACAATTGCATCAATGCGAATGCGCAGGCGCTCGCGCGTTACGCCGCACTTTGTCAGGAAAACGGAATCGTTCCCATCGTCGAGCCCGAAGTGCTGATGGATGGCGACAACACGATCGAGGCCTGCGAAGCCGTGACCGAGTGGGTGCTGAAGGAAACCTTCCAGCAGCTCTATTACGCGAACATCGCCATGGAAGGCATGATCCTGAAGCCCAACATGGTGGTCGCGGGCAAGAAGGCCGTGCGGCGGGCGGGCGTCGATGAAGTGGCTGAACGCACGGTGAAGCTGCTCAAGCGCTGCGTGCCGTCCGCGGTTCCGGGCATTGCGTTCCTCTCCGGCGGGCAATCCGACGAAGAAGCGACCGCCCATCTGAACGCGATGAATGCGGAATACGATCTGCCCTGGGCGCTGACATTCTCTTACGGCCGCGCGTTGCAGGCCGCCCCGCAAAAGGCGTGGAGCGGAAAAGCGGACAACGTCGCCGCGGCGCAAGCCGCCTTCGCCCATCGCGCGCGGATGAACGGGCTCGCCGCCACCGGCCAGTGGAAGCCCGATCTGGAGAAGAAGGCGGCGTGATGGTTCGGGGCTCGCGCTGCGCGCTCGCACCTCACCATGACGATCTCCGTCATCCTGAGGTGCGAACGAAGTGAGCCCCGAAGGATGCCGTCTTTATCTCGTCACGCCGCCGAAATTCGAGCCGCGCGCCTTCGCGGATGATTTGAAACGCGCACTCGGCGGCGGCGATGTCGCGTCCCTGCAATTACGTTTGAAAGAGGCGAGCGACGACGAGATCAAACGCGCCGCGGAAATCCTGATGCCGATTACGCGCGCGCGCGATGTTGCATTCATCATCAACGACCGCCCCGATCTCGCGAAATCGTTGAGCGCCGATGGCGTGCATATCGGGCAGGACGACATGCCTTATGCCGAAGCCCGCGCGATCGTGGGACCCAATGCGATCATCGGCGTGACCTGCCACGATTCCAAACATCTCGCCATCGAAGCCGCGGAAGCGGGCGCGGATTATGTCGCGTTCGGCGCGTTCTATCCGACCGCCACCAAAGAGGCGAAGACGCGCGCCGAACCTGAACTCCTCAGCTGGTGGAGCGAGGTGATGGTGGTGCCATGCGTCGCCATCGGCGGGATCACAGTCGAGAATGCTTCGCCTTTGATCGAAGCGGGCGCCGATTTCATTGCGGTGTCTTCGGGCGTTTGGGACTACGAGCAAGGACCGGAAGCGGCGGTCAGAGAATTCAATTCTCTCTTCAAACAATAATTGTCATCCCGGCCGACCCCGGACTTGATCCGGGGAAGAGCCGGGACCCATTGAGCCGCTGTCACGGTGGGTCCCGGATAACGCGCTGACGCGCGTTTCCGGGATGACAATATGGGTTCACCCTGCTATCACCCGCCCGCTCTTTGAATTCGACCCCATCGTCCAATCCCCACGGCCCAAGGACCGCTGCACCGCCCATGGCCAAGATCGCAGGCAATGAAATCCGTCCCGGTACCATGATCGAGCATCAGGGCGGGCTCTGGATGGCGGTGAAGACCCAGGCCGTGAAGCCCGGCAAGGGCGGCGCCTATAACCAGGTCGAACTCAAGAACGTCATCACCGGCACCAAATTGAACGAGCGCTTCCGCGCCGATGAAAGCGTGGACGAAGTCTGGCTCGAAAAGCGCGATTACCAGTTCCTCTATCGCGCGGGCGACATGCTCACCTTCATGGACATGGAAAGCTACGACCAGATCGAGCTTTCGATCGAATTCGTGGGCGAGGACCAGGCGCAATTCCTGCAGGACGGCATGAAGGTGCTGGTGCAGACCTATGAAGGCAAACCCATCGGCATCAAGCTTCCCGTGCAGGTGACGCTGGAAGTCGTCGAAGCCGATGCGGTGATGAAGGGCGGAACGGCGGCGCCTTCCTACAAAGGTGCGGTTCTCGAAAACGGCATGAAGATCCAGGTTCCTCCTTTCATCAATGCGGGTACCAAAGTAATCGTCTCGACCGAAGACGGCTCTTATGTCAGGCGCGCCGAATAATGCCTTATCTTTCGCCCGCCCTGAATGTGATGATGTCCGCCGCGCGCAAGGCGGGGCGCAAACTCATCCGCGATTTCGGCGAGATCGAGAATTTGCAAATTTCGCTGAAAGGACCGGCCGATTTCGTCACAATCGCCGATCAGCGCACCGAAAAAATTCTGATCGAGGAACTTTCGCGCACGCGGCCCGGCTATAATTTCCTCGTCGAGGAATCCGGTGTCATCGAAGGGCCAGACAAGACGCACCGCTTCATTATCGATCCGCTCGACGGCACCACCAATTTCCTCCATGGCATTCCGCACTTCGCCATTTCCATCGGGCTGGAGCGCGAGGGGCAGTTCGTTTCGGCCGTCGTGTTCAATCCCGTGACCGACGAGATGTATATGGCCGAGAAGGGCCATGGCGCTTACCTCAACGACAAGCGCCTACGCGTGGCGGCGCGCAAGCAGATGAAGGAAGCGCTACTCGCCACCGGCATTCCCTTTCTGGGACGCGACGGCCATGAGCGCTTCCTCAAGGAACTCGCGCCCGTGATGAACACCTCATCGGGCGTGCGACGTTTCGGCTCAGCCGCCCTCGATCTCGCCTATGTGGCGGCGGGCCGCTTCGATGCCTTCTGGGAGCGCGGGCTGAAGGCCTGGGACGTGGCGGCCGGCATTCTTCTTGTTCGCGAGGCGGGCGGCATCGTGAGCGACCTTGATGGCGGTCAAACCATGCTCGAGACCGGCCATATTCTCGCCGCGAACGAGTCGCTCCATCCCCAAATCCTGAAACTTCTGAAAGGGGCCGCGTGACGCGGTTGAGGCGCCCGCCCCAGATGTCTATTGTGCGCCCCCGGATCGAAAACATCAGGCAAATGAAGGCTTCGCGCATTTTCCTGTCTGCGGCGTCCGTGCTCGTGCTGGCCTCTCCGGCGCTGGCGCAGCAGATGTATCCTGGCCAGGGCGTGGCGGTGAATCCCGCCGCCACCGGCTCGACGGGAACGGTGGTCTACCGTGGCGGCACCTATGTGCGCCTGCCACCGCTTTTGCAGCCGGGCCAGCCTTACCCCGGACAGCCGGACCAGCCCATCGTTCTTCATATGCCGGAAGCGCACCGCACGGTCGTGCGCCGGCAAACCGAGCCGCAGCAAGAAATCGCGACCGCGCCCGCGTCACCGCCGCCGCCGCCGCCTCCCAAGCCCGCGAGCCACGCCATTCCGCAAAGCCCGCCGCCGCTTGCCGACACCGGCGCCGAAACCACCACGGGCACCACCAGCGATTCCGCCACCACCATTCCCTTCAGCTTCGGCGGAGCGCCGCCCGCGCAGCAGAGCCGCACACCCGACAAGCATTCGGCCCTGCCGCCCACCCATGCGAGCGTGCCCACGCCCGAGCGCACGGCATCGGTCGCGCCGCAGCCCGCCGCAACCGGACAATCCTCCATGACGCCGGGCGAAGAGGGCCCCGATCTTTCCAAGCGCAGCGAGATCATCTTCCCGCACAACGGCACCGATCCCACGGCGCAATCGATGTCGGACATGAAGCAGCTCGCGGGCACCTTGAACTCCGCGCTGAACGCGGGCGCGCGCCGCGTGCAGCTCGACGCCTTCGGCGGCGCGCCGGGCGACAAATCCTCCGATGCGCGCCGCGTCAGCCTGAAACGCGCGCTCGTCATCCGCCAATTGCTGATCGACGACGGGGTGCCGGCGAGCCGCATCGATGTGCGCGCCATGGGCGGCATCGACGACAACGGCAATGCCGACCGCGTGGATGTTTATGTGCGCGCCGGGTGAGGCCTGGACGCTTCCATATCGACGTCCCTTGCTTCCTGGCCGGTGAGCGCCAGCGCCGCGATCGCAATCGCGGCAATTCCGGCGATGAGCGCGAGTGCCGCCCCATAACTTCCATAGCGGATCGTCATGTCGGCCTGCAGCGTGGCGTTATACGAGGCGAGGAAATTTCCGAGCTGATAGACGACGCCCGGAAAGGTTCCGCGCGCCTCGCCCGGCGAAAGCTCGTTGAGATGGGCCGGGATGATGCCCCAGCAGCCCTGCACCATGAACTGCATGACGAAACCGGCGGCGCCCAGCAGCCACACATCTTGCGAAAACGCCCAGAGCGGTATCACCGGCAATGCCAGAAGCGCGCCCAGGATCAGCGCACGCCTGCGGCCGATCACTTGCGAGAGCGAGCCGAAGGTGAGCCCGCCGATAATCGCGCCGATGGCCGCGATGATGTTTATCTGGCTTACGATGCCGTGGCCCAGTCCGTGATCGACCTTCAGCATGGTGGGATAAAGATCCTGCGTGCCGTGGCTGAAGAAATTCATCGCCATCATGAACACCATCGCATAGACGGCGAGCCGCCAATGGCGCTGCAGAAGCGGCGAATTGTAAAAGGCAATTCCCGCGGCGACCGGTCCGAACGTCACCACGCCCGCCCACCAGCCGAGATCGGGATAAAGCAGGGTCGTTGCCGCCGACGCCGCCGCAATCGCCGCGAGATAGATCAGGATTCGCGCCGGCGTGAAGCGCCACGCAAAACCGATGGGCACGCTTTTCCAGGCGGGCGGCTCGTTGACGCTGCGCCGGATGTAAAGCACGAGCAGCGCCGGCGCGATGCCCAGCATGAACATGCCGCGCCAGCCGATATGGGTGTAAAATAGTCCGTATACGGCGGAAGCGAGCAGCAACCCGCTCGGATAACCGGCCTGCAGCAATCCCGACACGAGGCCGCGCGAGCGCCGCGGAATCGATTCCATCGTCAGCGATGCGCCCACGCCCCATTCGCCGCCCATGGCGATGCCGAAAAGCGCGCGCACGACGAAGAGCGCAAAGAGGCTCGGCACGAACGCGGTGAGGAATCCGAAGCCGGCGTAAAGAAGCACATCGGCCATCATCACGGGTTTCCGGCCATAGCGGTCGGCGAGACGCCCGAAGATGAGCGCGCCCAGCGGACGGAATGCGAGCGTCAGCGTGATCGCGATCGAGACGGTTGCGACCGAGGCGTCGAACTCCTTCGCGATGTCGGTGACGACGAAGATCAGAAGAAAAAAATCGAAGGCGTCCAGCGTCCAGCCCAGATAGGAGGCGATGACGGCGTTCCTCTGTTCTTTCGTCCAGCCCCTCAGCGGTTCGAGAAACATCGAATCCCCCGGAATTTCCTTTACCGATATTGCACAAGAATTGTGGATTCTGGCTAGTGCCGATATACAGGCGGTCTGCATGGACACGCGATGAGCGGCCAACATCATCACGACCACGAACATGGGCCGAGCGACGGGGCGCGGCTCACCATCGCGCTCGCGATCACGCTCGTGTTCCTCGCCGTCGAAGTGGCGGGCGGCTTGCTTGCGGGCTCGCTCGCGCTACTGGCCGATGCGGGCCACATGGTCTCCGACGCGGGCGCGCTGGCGATGAGCCTGGCGGCGCTGAGGCTCGGCGCGCGCGCGCCCGACAAGAGCCGCTCCTATGGCTATCGCCGCCTCGAAGTGCTGGCCGCTTTCGTCAACGCCATCGTGCTCGTCGCCATCTCGGTATGGATCGTGGTCGAGGCGGTGCGCCGTTTCGCGTCGCCGGAGCCGGTGATCGGGGGAACGATGCTCGTGGTCGCGATCGCGGGGCTTCTCGCCAATCTCGCCGCTTTCGCGGTGCTGCATGGCGGGGGCCGCGAGAACCTCAATCTTCGAAGCGCGGTGTTGCATGCGCTGGGCGATCTTGCCGGTTTCGCCATGACGATCCTCGCCGCGCTTATCATTATGTACACCGGCTTCTACGCCGCCGATCCAATCCTTTCGATTCTGGTCGCACTCCTCATTCTGCGCGGCGCGCTGGGCATTCTGCGCGATTCCGGACACATCCTTCTCGAAGGCACGCCGCATGCCATCGACCCCGACGACGTGCGCGACGAATTGAAAGCCGTGCTGCCCGGCGAGGCCGACGTCCATCACATCCATGTCTGGGCCATCGGGGCGGGCCAGACGGTGGCGACGCTGCATGTCGGGGGGCTCGACGAAGGCCGCGCCGACGCCGCGATCCTCGCCATCAAGCAGCGGCTGAAACAGCGCTACGGGATTTCGCACTCCACGATCCAGGTCGAGCCCGGCGCCTGCGCCGACCGCTGAATTCGAAAACGCAGGTCGATTCGGACAGACTCCTCCCTACATGATGTTCGGCATATGCCGACGGCCGAAGCCGAACACAAATCTTGTCATCGCGGCGGAACGAATCGCCGTGGACACCTCTTCGAACGAAATTATCGGGATTTAAGCGAAATGGGGATTCGACCGTCACGCTTCAAGAGGGCGCGCGGAAAAAATCCGCACACCAATAGCGCGAATAACGCGTGCGCGAATTCCCCATCCGCGGGCGTTCAAACCACGAGGGCGGCTTCCGTCTTGGCGCGGATCTCGTCCACGCCGACGCCGGGTGCGATCTCGACGAGCTTCAGCCATTCCTCCACCACATCGAAGACGCCGAGATTGGTGATGATGCGCGCGACGCATTCGACGCCCGTGAGCGGCAGCGTGCAGCGCTTCAAGAGCTTCGAATTGCCGGCCTTGTCGGTGTGATCCATGGTGACGACGCAGCGCTTGACGCCCGCCACGAGATCCATCGCCCCGCCCATGCCCTTCACCAGCTTTCCCGGCACCATCCAGTTGGCGAGATCGCCGCGCTCCGACACCTCCATCGCGCCCAGGATCGAAAGATCGATGTGGCCGCCGCGGATCATGGCGAAGCTGTCGGCGGAGGAGAAAAAGGACGTGCGCGGAAGCGCGGTCACCGTCTGCTTGCCGGCGTTGATGAGATCGGCGTCGATTTCGTTCTCGCGCGGGAACGGGCCCATGCCCAGCATTCCGTTCTCGCTCTGCAGCGTCACGTCCATGCCTTCGGGAATGTAATTGGCGACGAGCGTCGGGATTCCGATTCCGAGATTGACATAGAACCCGTCGCGCAATTCCTCAGCAGCGCGTCTGGCCATGTCGTCGCGGGACCAGGGCATGAATACCTCGGCTAGCTCTTGTAGGGGCGGCTTCGCACGCTCGTCACACCGATAACTGTGAAGTGACCCGCGAGCAGTTCGCCAGTTTCCGCGATGGCCCGAGCCACGATCTCCGCGCGCGTCTTCGCACCGATATTCCGCAGGCGCATGAGCACAATGGCCGGTGGCCTTTCCTTCGCATTTTCCGCGATTCGTCCAAACCCTCGGTCGTGAGTCAAGAGGACGCGGCCTTCCCTCTCCGCCAACGCGAACACGGATTCATCGTTCATACCGGGACCGGTGCGGGCAATCGATTTCACGTCGTGCCCCGCGGCCGTCAGCGCTGTGACGAGCGTCGAACCGCAATTCTCGTCGGCGAGGAATTTCATTCGGCAGCGAGAAATTCGACGCTTTCGTCCGCCAGAGCAACCGCGGCATAGGCACATGCCGCGCGGATATCCTCCTCCTTGAGGTGCGGATACTCATGGAGAATGTCCGCCGAACTCATGCCCGCCGCCAATTCGTTCATGATGTGCTCCACGGTGATGCGCGTACCGCGGATCACCGGCTTGCCGACCATGACCTTTGGGTCGAGATGAATGCGCTTGAGGAGATCGTTCATGACCGTGTCCTTTCGGGCGCATTATAGCGAATCTTCCGGGCGTTTTCAGCCCTCCCGCACCGTTCTTTTTTCGATGCGTTTTTCGTAGATCGCGCCGGCGACGATGCGCTGCACGAAAATGCCCGGCGTGTGGATATGGTCGGGATCGAGCGCGCCGACGGCCACGATCTCCTCGACCTCCGCCACCGTCGCCTTCGCCGCCGTCGCCATCATCGGATTGAAATTGCGCGCGGTCTTGGCGTAGACGAGGTTTCCTTCGGCATCGCCCCGCCAGGCCTTGACGATCGCGAGATCGGCGACGAGCCCGCGTTCGAGGATATAGGTCTCGCCGTCGAAGACCTTCTCCTCCTTGCCTTCGGCGATCATCGTGCCGACGCCGGTCTTGGTGTAGAAGCCGGGAATGCCCGCGCCGCCCGCGCGGATGCGCTCGGCGAGCGTGCCTTGCGGATTGAATTCGAGCTCGAGCTCGCCGGACAGATATTGCTTCTCGAAGGTCGCGTTCTCGCCGACATAGGAGGAGATCATCTTCTTGATCTGGCGCGTCTGCAGAAGAAGGCCGAGGCCGAAATCGTCCACGCCCGCATTGTTGGAGACGACGGTCAGGTTCTTCACGCCGGAATCGCGCAACGCCGCGATGAGATTTTCGGGAATGCCGCAGAGCCCGAAGCCGCCCGACATGATCGTCATGCCGTCGAAGAGAAGTCCTTCGAGCGCCGAGCGCGCGTCCCTGTAAACCTTCCGCATTCCTCAATTCCTGCCTTCGGCCATGGGCGCGATGCGCGCGAGGAAATCCTCGGTCGTGTTGGTGCGGGGAAATTCGGCCGACGGAACCGGCACGCCCAGATATTTGCAGAGCGGCTCCCAGCCCTGCTTCACATCGTAAACGAGAAGCTTGCCGCCCAGCGCGCGCTTCAGTTTCTCATTATGTGCCTTGTAGACGGCGATGACGTGATCCTTGTCGAACCGGTTGCCGAAAGTCTGTTCGCTGATGATGGCGTTGGCCATCCGGCCATGGGCAAGCCGCATGGGATCGGTGACGCCCGCGGGATCGCGCTGCATCACCATCTGGATCGTCTGGGAAAAACTCTTGTACCAGCTTTCCGGATCGCGCTCGGTCAGAAGCATCTTGGCGTCGGGAAAGGTTTCGTGGAGCTCGCGCCAGAAATGGCAGACCGGCCAGTCGACGGCCGCGCGGTAACCGCCCAAGAAACTTTTCCAGTCGATCTTCTTTCCATGGGCCGCGTCGTCCCATATCCGGCTGTGATCGGGATGCGCGAAGACTTCCATCATGTGATAACAGGGCGCGAAATCCAGCATTTCCAGCGCCGCTTTCAGCGACAAGGTTCCCGTGCGCCCGAAACCGGCGCCGATCACTTGCAATGCCATCGCCAGCCCCTGATGATGATCCGCCGCTAAACTGACCCATATCAATCGGGGCCGCAAGCCGCGCCGTATGGTTCGAAAGGACGTGAGGGATGAAACGATTTCTGCTCGTTGCGGCGATGCTTTTCGCATCGCAGGAGGCTTTCGCCATGGATCTTTCGAGCCCCGATATCGCGCCGGGCGCGGCCATCTCGATGCCGCAAGTCTATCGCGATTGCCGCGGCTCCAACATCTCGCCCGCGCTCAACTGGACGGGCGTGCCGAAGGAAGCCAAGAGCCTCGCGCTCACCATGTACGACACGACGGTGCCCGGCGGTTTCTGGCACTGGATCGTCTACGACATTCCCACGAACGTCGCGGGCCTCGCCAAAGGCGCGGGCGACAAGCGCGGCAAAAACCTTCCGCCCGGCGCCAAGCAGGCGACGAATTCCTTCGGAGCCACGGAATATGACGGGCCGTGCCCGCCCGCGGGGCCGGCGCATCATTATGTGTTCACGCTGTGGGGGCTCGACGTGACGAATGTCGATCCCAATTACGTGGGCAATTCGGGCTGGTTCGAATCCTATCTGCATCGCCATGCCATGGCGAAGGCGGTGTTCGAAGGCACGTTCGCCCGCTAAGCCGAAACCTCCGCGAGGCGGTCGACGGTGCGCAGCGGCGGGAACAGCGCCATCCATACGCCGACCACGATCAGCGTTCCGATGCCGCCGATGATGACGGCGGGAACGGTGCCGAACAACGCCGCCGTCAGGCCGGATTCGAATTCGCCGAGCTCGTTGGACGCCCCGATGAAGAGCATGTTGACCGCGCTGACGCGCCCGCGCATGCCGTCGGGCGTCGCAAACTGCACCAGCGCGTGGCGGATGAAGACGCTGATCATGTCGGAGGCGCCGAGGATCGCGAGCGCTACCAGCGACAGATAGAAATTCGTCGACACGCCGAAGGCGATGGTGGCGGCGCCGAAGACGGCGACCGCGCCGAACATGCGCCGGCCCGCATGGCGCACCAGCGGACGGCGTCCGAGCAGGATGGCGACGAGGGCCGCGCCCACCGCTGGCGCGCTGCGCAACATGCCGAGCCCGGCCGGCCCGACGAAGAGAATGTCGCGCGCATAGATCGGCAGAAGCGCGGTCGCGCCCCCCAGCAGCACCGCGAAAAGATCGAGCGAGATCGCACCCAGCACGACGGGGCGCGAACGCACGAAGCGCACGCCTTCGGCCACGCGTTCGAAGGCGCTCGTCTCGCCGGTGATTTCCTCCTTGCGCCGTCCGCCGAGAATGGAAACCGCCGCGCCCGCGCCGAAGAAACACACCGCGCAGAGCGCATAGGCCATCACCGGCCCGAGCACATAATAAGCGTAGCCGCCGATCGCGGGGCCCGCGATCACCGCGACCTGGAACACAGACGAACTCCATGCGATCGATTTGGGCAGATCCTTCGGCGCCACGACGAAAGGCAGAAGCGATTGCGCGGCCGGCCCCGAAAAGGCGCGCGCGAAGCCGAAAACCGCCATCACCGCGTAATAGGGCAGGACAGAGTGGGTATGGCCGAGCGTGAGCAGGATCAGCAGCAATCCGCACACCGCCTCGAGCGCGAGCGCGAGCGCCAGCACGAAGCGCTGATCGAAACGGTCGGACACCTCGCCCGCCGGCAGCGTCAGCAGGAACATCGGCACGAATTCGGAAAGCCCGACGAAGCCGAGCGCCAGCGCGCTGTGCGAGATCGCGTAAACCTGCCAGCCCACCGCCACCGACTGCACCATCATGGCGGTGGTCGATAAAAACCGCGCGGAGAGGAACACCTGGAAATCGCGGGCGCGGTAGAGGGACGAATCGCTCATGGCATCAGCGAGCGCGAACGGCGCGATTCAGTCAAGCGGCGCGGCGCCTCCATTCCTCCCGCCCGATGCTCCAGATATCGGCGGTGAAGATTTCGCCGTCCACCGCCAGTTCGCGGCGCTCGCCCTTGGTCTCGCCGATGCGCGTTGCCACACCTTGCGAGGCGCGGTTGTCGGGATCGATCACCGAGATCAGCCGCGCCACGGGCTGGGTGAGGAAACCGTACGTCATCGAGGCGCGGGCGGCTTCGGTGGCGTAGCCCATGCCCCAATAGGGCTTGCCCAGCGTCCAGCCGACTTCGAGCCCCGGCCAGCCTTCCGGATAAATCAACCCGATGCGGCCGATGAGGGCGCCGTCTTCCTTGCGCTCCACCGCCCACACCCCAAACCCGCGCAGATACCAATGGCCGATCGAACGGCAGAGATTGCGCCAGGCCTCCTCGCGCGTGAGCGCCTTGCCGCCGAGATAGCGCATGACATCGGGATCGGCGAGGAATTCGGCCAGAGGCTCGAAATCCTCGTTGCGCCATTCGCGCAGGATCAGGCGCTCGGTTTCGAGCCGCGGAATCATCATGGGCAAGCCCCCGAATTGGCAAGCAAGCATCGCCCAAGCGCCGCCGCGCGACAAGTCGCGACAAAGCTCACGGAGTTGCGCGCAGGCCATGGCTTGTCTGCGCGCCTTGCCGATCAAACCTCTTGAAGCGGGCCAGTTAAAGGAGACGACAATGAAACGTTCGATCAGAATCGCAGGCGCGCTGACGGCAGCGCTCATGGCTTCGGCGCCGCTGATGTTCGCGCCGACCGCGGCGTCCGCCGCGACCGCCAATCACGAGCAGTTCCGCGGCGGCGCCAAGCAGGTCGCCCTGTACGGCAAATATCGCGACGGCAAGGCGGGGCGCGACGCCAATTACGACCGCGACGGACGGCATGACGGCCGCCATCACCGCTACACCGACCGCGCGCACCGCCCGGCACTGCGCTTCGAAGCCATCGCGCTGCAAATCCGTCCCGGTTTCGTCTTCCACGCCGGACATTGGACGTGGCAGGTGAACCATTGGCACTGGATCGCGGGAAGCTGGCAGCATCGCTAGAGCGCAATCCGAAAAGCGCGAAGCGGTTTTCGGATAAATTGCGCGAGCGTGCTCTCAGCGCCGCGTGAAGCCTCCGCCGGGTAACGCCCCTCCCCCGGCGGAGGTTTTCGTTTTGAAAAAAACATTGTCATCCCGGAAACGCGCGCCAGCGCGTTATCCGGGACCTACCGTGATGTATCTCCGTGGGTCCCGGCTCACGCGCTGCTAACGCAGCGCTGGCCGGGATGACAGGTGATTATGACAATTTCGGCTCCAGCTTCTTGCAGGCCTCGATCAGGCCTTTCACCGCATCGGCGGATTTGGCGAGTGCGGCGCGCTCGTCGCCCGTGAGCTCGAGTTCGACCACGCGCTCCACGCCTTTCTCGCCGATCACCGCCGGCACGCCGACATAGAGATCCTTGATGCCGTAAGGTCCGTTGACGTAACAGGCGCAAGGCAGCACGCGTTTCTTGTCGCGGAGATAGGATTGCGCCATCTCGATCGCGGCGGTTGCGGGCGCATAGAAGGCCGAGCCGGTCTTGAGCAGGCCCACGATCTCGGCGCCGCCGTCGCGCGTGCGCTGGATGATCTGATCGAGGCGATCCTGCTTGATCCATCCCATCTTGACGAGTTCGGGAAGCGGAATGCCCGAGACCGTGGAGAAGCGCGGCATGGGCACCATCGTGTCGCCATGGCCGCCGAGCACGAAGGCGCTGACATCCTCCACGCTCACGCGCATTTCTTCGGCGAGGAAATGGCGGAAGCGCGCGCTGTCGAGCACGCCCGCCATGCCGATCACCTTCTCGTGCGGCAGGCCGGAGAACTGGCGCAGCGCCCACACCATCGCATCGAGCGGATTGGTGATGCAGATGACGAAAGCGTTCTTCGCATGCTGCTTGATGCCCTCGCCCACCGCCGCCATCACCTTGAGATTGATGCCGAGCAGATCGTCGCGGCTCATGCCGGGCTTGCGCGCCACGCCGGCGGTGACGATCACCACATCGGCGCCCGCGATATCGGCATAGGAATTGGTGCCCGAAAGCTTCGCGTCGAACCCTTCGATCGGTCCCGCCTGGCTGATGTCCAGCGTCTTTCCCTGCGGCAGGCCTTCGACGATATCGAACATCACGACATCGCCCAGTTCCTTGAGCGCCGCCAGATGCGCGAGCGTGCCGCCGATCTGTCCGCCGCCGATAAGCGCGATTTTCCTGCGGGCCATGGGGAGCATCCTTTCAAAATTCCGTGGGGTTGTTAGCGTGCGGGGGCTTCGCGTGCAATATGACAAGCGCGATCCAGGGAGTGCGGACATGAAAGCATGGATTTTCTGCGTGGGCGCAGCGCTTCTGCTCGCGCCCGCCTCGGCCTCGGCCGAGCGCATGGGCATCACCGTCTATGGGCCGGGCACGACCAAATGCCATTTGTGGAAAAGCGATCAGGAAGTGGGCGGTGGGCCCGCCTATATGGAGAAGATCTGGGTTCTGGGATTTCTCACGGCCTACAACAATTACATGGTCCATGACCGGCCCGGGCTCTCGACCGAGGACACGCCCGTCTTCTTCAAATGGATCGACGATTATTGCGCCGAAAATCCCGACGAGACGCTGGCTGTGGCCACCGCCAAGCTCATCGAGCATCTCAAGAACGAATAAAGCGCAAAGCCGGACGGACGCGGACATCGCGCCCACCCGGCTTTGCCGTACTTGATACAAAAGACGAAGCCGTCAGATCGACTGCTTCAATTCCTTGGCGGCGCGGAAGGCGACCTTCTTGGACGCCTTGATCTTGATCGCTTCGCCGGTCGCCGGATTGCGGCCCATGCGGGCGGCGCGCTTGCGCACCTGCAGGATGCCGAGCCCGTTCAGGCGAATGCGCACGCCCTTCTTGAGCTGCTTGGTGATGACGCCGATCATGTCTTCCAGGAGCGCATTGGCGGCCTTGTTGGACATTTCGTGCTTTTCGGCGAGCGCGGCGGCCAATTGGCGCGTGCTCATGGTTTCGGTCTTCGCCTTGGCGGCGGGTGCGGCGGCGGTAGCGGCTTTTGCCATGGTGGTCCCTCTAAAGAGAATCAAGATGAGGCCCGATTTTACGGGTTTTTCGGCGCTTTGAAATCGGGCCGGGGACGAAAAACACTTATTTCTGGGGATTTTTTCGACTTTCGACGGGGATCCCGGTCCGCAGGGTTGACTTTTTGAATTTCTGTGGCCACATAAATTAATGAAGATCGCCTACGATCCCGCCAAGCAGGCCGAGACGCTGCGGGATCGGGGCATCGATTTCGCCGATGCCATGGAGTTGTTCCAGGGCCCCACGCTCACACAGACGGATGACCGGTTTTACTACGGAGAGACGCGTTTTCTGACTTATGGGCTTGTGCGTGGCCGCTTGATGATGGTGGCCTGGACGCCGCGCGGCGGCGCAAGACGCGTCATATCGATGAGGAAGTGCAATGCCAAAGAGAGCAAGAAAATCGCGCACCGATTGGTCCAAAGTCGACGCCCATGAGATCACGGCAGAAGAATACGAAGAAGCTCCGGAATGGACGGATGATCAGATCGCCCGCGCCGAATTGGCCATCGGCGGCAAGGTCGTGCGCCCAGCACGCGGCACGTTCAAGCGCGGGCCGGGCAGGCCGAAGGTGGATGCACCCAAAAAATCCGTTCATTTGCGCTTGTCGCAGGACGTGTTGGCGTATTTCCGCAAGACCGGCCCCGGCTGGCAGACGCGCATCGACGAGACGCTGCGCAAGGCGGCGAAGCTGGGGATAAGAAAAGGATAGATTGCGGCGGGGTTTTAGGCGTCCGCGCCTTCGGCCGCCCCGCCATGGTCCTGGCGCTCGGTGATGCGGGCCGATTTGCCGCGCCGTCCGCGCAGATAATAGAGCTTGGCGCGGCGCACTTTGCCCTTGCGCACGACCTGCACGCTGTCGACCAGCGGGGAGTGCAGCGGGAAGACGCGCTCCACGCCTTCGCCATAGGAGATCTTGCGCACGGTGAAGCTCTCGTTGAGCCCCTCGCCCTGACGGCCGATGCAGACGCCTTCGAAGGCCTGAAGACGCTCGCGCGTCTTGGTCTGTTTGGTCTTCTCGTCGAAGGTGACGTCGACCACCTTGACATTGACCTTCAGCGTATCGCCCGGACGGAAATCGGCCTTGGCCTTGCCAAGGGCTTGCATTTGCTCGGCTTCGAGCTGTTTCAGGAGGTTCATGGCCATCTCCGTAGGCGCGGGAAGGGGCGCCCTATAGCCCATCATTTCCGCTTTTCATAGAGGGCCCAGAGGTCGGGGCGCACCCGTTTGGTGTGCTTTTCCGCCTCCCCCTTCCGCCAGCGGGCGATTTCGGCATGGTTGCCGCCCGTGAGTACCGCCGGAATGTCACGGCCCTCGAAGCTCTGGGGGCGCGTATATTGCGGATATTCGAGGAGGCCAGCCGAGAAGCTTTCCTCCGCAGGCGAGGCCGCAGCGCCGAGCACGCCCGGGATCAGCCGCACGCAAGCCTCGATCAGCGCCTGGGCCGCGATCTCGCCGCCCGCCAGCACGAAATCGCCGATGGAGATTTCTTCCAGGTTCCGCGCCTCGATGGCGCGCTGGTCGAGCCCCTCGAACCGGCCGCAGAGAAGGATCGCGCCCGGCCCTTCGGCCAGCGCCTTCACGCGAGACTGGGTGAGCGCCGTGCCGCGCGGCGACAGATAAATCGCAGGCGAATCCGGATTGGCGGCGCGCGCCGCATCGATCGCCGCGCAAGCCACATCGGCGCGCATCACCATGCCGGGTCCGCCGCCCGCGGGCGTGTCGTCCACTGTGCGATGCTTGCCGATGCCATGATCGCGGATATCGCGCACATCGAGCGACCAGAGTTTCTTCTCGAGCGCCTTGCCGGCGAGCGACGCGCGAAGCGGCCCCGGAAACATTTCCGGGAACAATGTCAGCACGCTGGCGCGCCAGCTCATTCCACATGTTCCTTTTCGGACTCTTCCGGCGCCGCGATCACGATGCGCCCCGCCTCGACATCGATCAGCGGCACGAATTCGCGCGTAAAAGGCAGCATCACCTCGCCGCCATCGGCGCGCGCGATCTCGATCACGTCGCCCGCGCCGAAATTGTGGATGGCGCTGACGATGCCGATGCGCCGTCCCTCTTCGTCGTCGGCGGAAAGCCCCACGAGATCGGCATGATAGAATTCGTTCGCCTCGGTCGCGGGCAATTGGTTGCGATGGATGAAGAGCTGCAGGCCCTTCAACGCCTCCGCCGCCTCGCGGGTATCGACGCCGGCGAATTTGACGATCGCGATATCGCCTTTGGCCGCGCGCGACGATGCGATCTCGAAGCGGCGCCCATCCTCGCCATGCAACGGGCCGTAAGCGCCCAGCGGGGTTTCGGTGAAGGTCTTCACCTTCACCTCGCCCTTCAAACCTTGCGCGGCAATTATCGCGCCGAGGAGGATGTCGCGCGCCATCACATTGCTTTACGCCTCCGCAGCGCCACCCGCAGCGGCCGCGCGTTCCTGCGCCTTCTTCTTCGGCTTGGCCTTTTCGGGATTGTTCTTCACCAGCGGCTTCAGCACGCCCGCATCGGCGAGGAACCGGTGCACGCGATCCGAAGCGGTGGCCCCCTTCGCCATCCATTGCTTCGCCTTTTCGACATCGAGCTTGAGCCGGTCGGCATGGTCGCGCGGCAGAAGCGGATTGTAGAAGCCGATCTTCTCGATGAAACGGCCGTCGCGGGGCGAATGCGAATCCGCGATGACGATGTTGTAGTGCGGGCGCTTTTTGGTGCCGCCGCGCGAAAGCCTGATCTTCAAAGCCATGTCGTTTTCCCTTCGTTGTTTGAAAAAATCATTTCATGAAGCCCGGCGGAAGCTTGGGCATGCCGCCGCCCATGAGGGCCGAAAGCCCGCCGGGAATGCGGCCACCCATTTTCTTCATCTGCTTCATCATGTCGGCCATTTGGCGGTGCATTTTCATCAGTTTGTTGACGTCCTGCACTTCCACGCCCGCGCCCGCCGCGATGCGCTTGCGCCGCGAACCATTGATGATGTCGGGCTTCTCGCGTTCCTTTTTCGTCATGGAGGAGATGATGGCTTCCTGACGGTCGAACATCTTTTCGTCGAAGCCGGCGGCGGCGATCTGATCCTTGACCTTGCCGATGCCGGGCAGCATGCCGAGCACGCCCGACATGCCGCCGAGTTTCTTCATCTGGCGCAATTGCTCGGCGAAATCGTTCATATCGAATTCGCCGCGCTTCATCTTGGCCGCGATTTTCTCGGCCTTTTCGCGGTCGATGGTTTCGGCGGCCTTTTCGACAAGGCTCACCACATCGCCCATGTCGAGGATGCGCGCGGCCACGCGCGCGGGATGAAACGCCTCCAGCGCATCGAGCTTTTCGCCGGTGCCGAGGAACTTGATCGGCGCGCCCGTCACCGCGCGCATCGAGAGCGCCGCGCCGCCGCGCGCATCGCCATCGGCGCGCGTCAGGATGATGCCGGAAAGCTTCACGCGCTCGTTGAAGGACTTGGCGATATTCACCGCGTCCTGGCCGGTGAGGCTGTCGGCCACCAATATCGTTTCATGCGGATTGACCTGATCGCGAACCTGCGCGACTTCGGTCATCAATTGCTCGTCGATATGCTGGCGGCCCGCAGTGTCGAGGATCAGCACGTCGTAGCCGCCGACACGCGCCGACGCCATCGCGCGCCGCGCAATTTCGAGCGGGCCCTGACCTGCGATAACCGGCAGCGTCGCCACGCCCGCCTGCTCGCCGAGGATTTTCAATTGCTCCTGTGCGGCGGGGCGATGCACGTCCAGCGACGCCATCAGCACGCGCTTCTTCTCCTTGTTCTGGAGCATGAGGCCGAGCTTGGCCGAAGACGTGGTTTTACCGGAGCCCTGCAAGCCCACCATCAACACCGGCGCGGGCGGACTTCCGAGATTAAGGCCCGCGCTCTCCGCGCCCAGCGTTTCGGTCAGCACGTCAGCCACGATCTTGACGAGCTGCTGGCCCGGCGTGACCGAGCGGATCACCTCTTCGCCCACCGCGCGCGGGCGCAGGCGGGCGAGGAACTCATCGACCACCGGCAATGCGACATCCGCCTCGATCAGGCTGTCGCGGATATCCTTCAGGCCCTCGTCGACATCGGCTTCGGTGAGCGCGCCGCGCCCGCGGAGCCGGTCGAATGTGGCGCCGAGGCGCGATTGCAGACTATCGAACATCCAAACTCCAAAGCGCGAACGCCCCAGAGGGCGCACCTGCGCTGTCTGGGGGCGATCCCCGGCCGGGCCGGGGACCGGAAAGTCGAGTGGCTTTCCGGATTGGG
>DATIZS010000193.1:0-2034 GCA_035516955.1 Rhizomicrobium sp. | reverse complement strand
GCCGGGCGGCGCGAATCTTCGGCCTGCCACACGAAAAGCTTGCGCCCGCGATGAAAGGTGAACGCGCCCGGATAAGGCCGCGTCAATGCGCGCACCCAATTGTAAAGCGCGCGCGAGTCCTTCCGCCAGTCGATCAGGCCGTCTTGCGGTTTTCGCCGCGGCCAATAGGTAGCTTTCCTGTCGTCCTGCTTGCGGCGCGCGGCCGTGCCGTTTGCGAGCAGCGGCAGATTCTTCACGAACAACCGGCACGCCGCGTCATCCGTGCGCGCGCCGAGGATGGGCGCGGTATCATCATCGAAAACCGGTACAATTTCCTGATCGAGAATGTCGCCCGTATCGACACCCGGATCGGCATAGAAGAGCGTCACGCCGGTTTGCTTCAGATCGTGGATCAGCGCCCAGGGAATGGGCGCGCGCCCGCGCCCCTCTGGCAAAAGCGTGGGATGCATGCCGATGAAGCCTTTGGAGGCAAGCGCCAGCATTTCGGGCGGTACGAGTTCGGATACGCCGATGACGATTCCGAGATCGGGTTTGGTATCGCTCGCGAAAGCGAGATGACGCGCGCCTTCATCGCCCTTGAGGCTCGCGAAAGCGCGCGCATTCAATCGGTATTTCGCGATCAGATCGTCGAATTCGGAATGGGCCACCGTGACGCCCGCCTTGGAATCGTCGAGATAGAGTAGCGCCGAAACCTCGGCGCCCGCTTCCAGCATCGCCTCGAGACAACGATGACCGACGATGCGCGCGGCGATGACGAGAACGCGCATTATCGCACCAGCTCCCGCACCAGCTCGAACGGCTCGGCCGCTTCGAGGCCCGTTTGCGTGCCCCAATATGTCGCGCGCGCGCGGATCGCCTCGCGCGAACGCACATGGGGAAAGGGTCTCAGCTCCTCGTCATAGGCTTCGATCGCCTTCATCTTCGTTTCGATCAGATAGCGCGCATCGAGGAAAACATTCGGCGCAAACATCCCATCGCCGAAATCCCAGCCCGTGGCCGAGGGTGCCTCGAAAGACAGAAGCCGCACCGCACTTTGGCCGGGCAGCGGACGGAAACAGGTGATGGCTGCGCGCGCGGCGATCTTGTGATCGATGTTGAGATCGGATGGATGATGCAGATAGACGATTTCCGGGCGAATGTCGGACGCCACGCGCTCCACCGCCTTGACGATATCGAGAAGTGCGATGCGGTCCATCGCGTTGTCGGGAAAATCGTGGAAGCGCAAATCGGAGACGCCGAGAATCTTGCCCGCCTTTTCGGCCGCGGCGCGGCGGCGGGCCGATTCGGCGCCTGTGGCGCCGTCGCGCGCAGCCGTGCCTTCGGTCATGAACATCACGGTGACGGCATCGCCCATGCGCGCATGGCGCGCGATGGCGACGCCTGCGCCGAGTGCTTCGTCGTCCGGGTGCGCGGCGATCACGAGTACGTTCATGACGGCCTCGTCTCGATCGCGAGTTTCGAAAGCGCCGCATTGGCTGCGGCAAGTGCCTCTTCGCGCGTCTCGCCGCTCGCGATCACCATCGCCGCCGAGCAATTGGAATCGACGGGCGCGCGCAACTGATCGCCGGGTTTGACGGTGACGCGCAATTCCTCGATGCCCGCGATGTTGCGCGCTTCGTCCGCGCCCTTGATCGAGACCACGCGGCCGGGCGGCACGAAGGCATAGCGCTGCACGACGGGGCGCATATATTTCGGCGTCACCTCGGCGGGCTCGACCGGCTCTCCCAGTGCCACGCGTATGGCGGCGCCCAGGAAATCGACGCCGGTGTTGAGCGGAATCTCGCGCGAGCAGAAATAGCCGCCGGAAAGCCTGGCCGCCATCTCGATCACGTAAGCCTCGCCGTCATGGACGACGATATCGCCTTTCACCGTGCCGTTGACGATGCCGAGCGCGGCGGCGGCGCGCGCCACCACATCCTTCACCTTCTCCTGAATCTCTTGCGGCAGATGGCTCGGCAGATCGCCGCCGTTCTCGATAAAATAGGGCGCGTAGCGCTCGAGATATTCGTAATTGCGGTCGGAAAAACCGGGCGT
>DATIZS010000192.1:0-2287 GCA_035516955.1 Rhizomicrobium sp. | reverse complement strand
CGATGGCGCGCACCTGGGTCGTCAGGTTCGCCGCGAGCTCGTTCACGTTCTCGGTCAGGCCCTTCCACGTGCCGGCGGCGCCGGGCACCTTCGCCTGGCCGCCGAGCTTGCCCTCGGTGCCGACCTCGCGGGCCACGCGCGTCACCTCGGCGGCGAAGGAGCGCAGCTGGTCCACCATGGTGTTGATGGTGTTCTTCAGCTCGAGGATCTCGCCCTTGACGTCCACCGTGATCTTCTTGGAGAGATCGCCATTGGCGACCGCGATGGTGACGTCGGAGATGTTGCGCACCTGGGCGGTGAGGTTCGAGGCCATGGAGTTGACGTTGTCGGTGAGGTCCTTCCAGACGCCCGTCACCTCGCGCACATCGGCCTGGCCGCCGAGCTTTCCTTCGGTGCCCACTTCGCGGGCCACGCGCGTCACTTCCGATGTGAAGACGCTGAGCTGCTTGATCATGCGGTTGACGATGTTGGCCGAGCGCAGGAACTCGCCCTTGAGCGGGCGGCCGTCGGCTTCGAGACGCACGGTTTGCAGGAGATCGCCTTGTGCGACGGCCGCGATGACGCGGGTGACTTCCGCGGTGGGCCACAGAAGATCTTCCATCAGCGTGTTGACCGAAGTCTCCATCTCGCCCCAGGCCCCGCTCGCCAGCGCGAACTTCACGCGATGGCGCGTCTTGCCCTCGCGGCCGACGACCTGGCCGGCGCGTTCGAGCTGCTGGGCCATGCGTTCGTTGGCGGTGACGATGTCGTTGAAGGTATCGGCGATCTTGCCCATGAGCCCGATGCGCTCGCCCGAAAGCCGGATGGAGAAATCGCCGGCGCGCACGCTTTGCAGCGCCAAGAGAAGTTCGCGCAGGCCCCGGTCGGCGCTCGGATCGCGAAGGTCGGGCTCGGACGCGATCCCACCTCCGCCATTGGCCGTTCTCGAGAACTTGGCGGACGTTGTCGCACGTTCCATCTGACCCTCCGACGATGTGCGCGCCTGGTGCGCATCGATCCGGCGCGTTCGACGCCTCGCGAGCGGTCGCGGCACGCGCGGCTCTTCGGAACAGAAGCCCCCGAGGCGCAGTGCGACACCGCTGCAAGCCACACTGCGAGCCGCGCGGATAACGTTTGGACGCCCGATTGGTTCCGCGAAAATGCGATTTGATGGAAGGAGCCGGAGCGGCGAAATTATCGCCATGGAATCAAATGATTGCTCATCGGGACGCGGAGCCGGCCGGGTCCCGCGCCGCCGGGCTCGGGCAAGCACCCGCCGCTTGTTTTCACTGCCAACGCTGCGCCATTCTTTCGCCGCGTGAAGGCAGAAGCGGCGGGGAGGGCGATCTTGGGCAATATGCATCCGCCCGTGCCGCAATTTGCGCTGGCCGTGGGCGTGGTGGGCCACAGGCCCAACCGTCTGCCGGTGCATGCGCGCAACGCGGTCGCGCACGCGATCCATCAGGCCATTGCCGCCATCCGGGAAGCCGCCGGCGAAACGCGCAAGCGCTACGGCGATTCGTTCGCGCCGGGCGAGGGCGGGTTTGCGCTCGTCTGCGCGCTCGCCGAGGGCGCCGATACGATGGCGGCCGAGGCGGCGCACGCCCAGCACATTCCCTTCGACGTGGTGCTGCCCTTCGAGCGCGACGAATATCTGAAGGATTTTTCGGAAAATGCGCGCGATACCTATCGTACCAATTTGCAACATGCGCGCACGGTCCTCGAACTCTTCGGAACGCGCGCCGACGAAGGCAAATCCTACGAGGCGGCGGGGCTCGCCATTCTCGACGGCGCCGATCTCGTCATCGTGGTGTGGGATGGCGGGCCATCGGCGGGGCGGGGCGGCACCTCCGAACTGATCGCCGAGGCCGGCCGCCGCGGCATGCCCATCGTCCATGTGGATGCCAACGGCGAAGCGCCCACGCGCATTCTCTGGGCGGGATTGGAGACCGG
Organism: Rhizomicrobium sp.; assembly: GCA_035516955.1. Classification (GTDB taxonomy): domain Bacteria; phylum Pseudomonadota; class Alphaproteobacteria; order Micropepsales; family Micropepsaceae; genus Rhizomicrobium. The sequence continues at coordinate 355 of DATIZS010000192.1, read as the reverse complement.
CCATTCCACGGCGATGCACATCATGGATCATCCGTCCGCGCCGCTCGAACACGCCGTCCTGCCGGTCGTCGATTCGCTCGTTCGCCCTCCCGACGACGAGGACGAACGCGCGGGCCTCGCGCAATTCTTCTCCGAAAGCGAGCCGCGCTGGATCTCGCGGCAATCCTTTCCGTTTCTGATGGCGCTCTTCGGCGTGCGCTGGCCGGCGCGCGGCGATTTCATCCCGGCCTCGCCTGCCGCGCTCGCCGATGGCGTCACGAAAGCCAATCGCGATGCGCCGCCGGTTCTCGCCGATGCCTTCGGCTGGGCGGATGCCGTCAGCGTCTATTTCTCGCAGACCTTTCGCGGCACGGTC
>DATIZS010000191.1:0-11200 GCA_035516955.1 Rhizomicrobium sp. | reverse complement strand
CCATCGGCAAAAATCGCATTGGTCCTGAAAGACGCGAGCAAGGAAAGCACCGCCCGCCTCAAGCGCAATCTTGATGTCATCATGACGCTGGCGCGGCTTTCGTCCGCCGACACCGCCGATGCCATCCCGCAAGGCTCGGCGCAATTCGTTTTGAACGAAGCCGTCGCCGCCCTTCCGCTCGGCGATGTGATCGACTTCGCCAAAGAGCGCGCGCGCCTCGAAAAGGAACTGAAGAAAGCCGAGGACGAAATCGCTCGCTTCGACACCAAGCTCGCCAACGAGCAATTCGTGGCTCGCGCGCCGGAAGAGGTGCTGGCCGAACAGCGGGAAAAGCGGGCCGAGGCGGCTGCGCTCGCCTCGAGGCTCAAGGAGGCGGTTTCCCGCCTGGCATTATGAGGTTTTCCCGGCGGGCGATCTTGCCTATAGCGTATGGCGCCCTATCTCCGTGTTCCGGCCTGGGCGCAAATGCCCCGGAGATGGCGTGCACGCGTTGGGGGGAGGGGGGTAGCGAAATCCCTAAAACGAATAAAGAGTGTGAAATAGACGTCTAACCCGTTGATCCGATTGAGGCTGCCCATGCCCAAATTCGACAAATCGAAACTCCCGTCCCGCCACGTCACCGAAGGGCCCGACCGCGCGCCGCACCGTTCCTATTTCTATGCGATGGGTCTCGACGAAGCGGAAATCCATCAGCCCATCGTGGGCGTGGCGTCGTGCTGGAACGAGGCGGCACCCTGCAACATCGCGCTGATGCGCCAGGCGCAGGCCGCCAAGAGGGGCGTGAAGGAAGGCGGCGGCACGCCGCGGGAATTCTGCACCATCACCGTCACCGACGGCATCGCGATGGGGCATGAGGGCATGAAGTCCTCGCTCGTGTCCCGCGAAGTGATCGCAGACAGCGTCGAGCTCACCATGCGCGGCCATTGCTACGACGCGCTCGTGGGCATCGCGGGCTGCGACAAGTCGCTTCCGGGCATGATGATGTCGATGCTGCGGCTGAATGTGCCCAGCGTCTTTCTTTATGGCGGCTCGATCATGCCGGGCAGATTCCACGGCCGCGACGTGACCGTGGTCGATGTGTTCGAAGGCGTCGGCCAGTTCGCGGCGGGAAAGATGTCGGCCGAGGATCTGCACGATCTCGAATGCCACGCCTGCCCGGGCGCCGGCGCCTGCGGCGGACAATTCACCGCCAACACGATGGCCTGCGTCGCCGAAGCGATCGGGCTGGCGCTGCCTTATTCCTCCGGCCCGCCGGCGGAAATCCTTTCGCGCGACGATTTCGCGCTCAAGGCGGGGCAGGCGGTGATGGAATTGCTCGCGAAGAATCTGCGCCCGCGTCAGATCGCGACGCGCAAGGCCTTCGAGAACGCGGCGATGGTCGTGGCGGCGACGGGCGGCTCGACCAATGCGGCGCTGCATCTGCCGGCGATGGCGAACGAGGCGGGCATCGAATTCGACCTGTTCGACGTCGCCAATATTTTCAGGAAGACGCCCTATCTCGCCTCGCTCAAGCCCGGCGGCGAATATGTGGCCAAGGACATGTGGGAAGCTGGCGGCGTGCCCATGCTGATGCGCGCGCTGCTCGACGGCGGCTATCTGCACGGCGATTGCATGACGGTGACGGGAAGGACCGTCGTCGAGAATCTCCGCGACGTGAAATTCAATCCCAACCAGAAAGTCATGCGCGACACGAAGAACCCGCTCGCGCCGACCGGAGGTCTGGCCGCACTCAAAGGCAATCTCGCGCCCGATGGCGCGGTGGTGAAAGTGGCAGGGCTGAAGCATCTCAAGCATCGCGGGCCCGCGCGCGTGTTCGATTGCGAGGAGGATTGCTTCGCCTTCGTGCAGGCGCGCAAATATCAGGACGGCGATGTGCTCGTCATCCGCTACGAAGGTCCCAAAGGGGGGCCGGGCATGCGCGAAATGCTCTCGACGACGGCTGCGATTTCAGGGCAGGGCGCGGGCGAGAAGCTCGCGCTCGTCACCGACGGCCGTTTTTCCGGCGGCACGCGCGGGCTTTGCGTCGGCCATACCGGACCGGAAGCGGCGGATGGCGGGCCGATCGGCTTGCTGAAAGATGGCGACATCATTTCGATCGATGCCGAGAAGGGCACGATGCATGTCGAGCTCAGCGATGCCGAACTCGCGGAACGGCGGAAGAACTGGAAGCCCAAACCGCCCGCCTTCGGCACCGGCGCGCTCTGGCGCTACGCGAAGAATGTGGGACCCGCGCGCTACGGCGCGCTGACCACGCCCGGCGCCAAAAGCGAGGTGCGCTGCTACGCCGATATCTGAGGACGCGGTTACCAAAGCGTGACATCGAATTCCTGCGAAAGGAATTGGTAACCAGGCGAACGCCAAAATGGGCGCATCCGAGCAAGGACGTTCGCCGATGAAGCAATTGCACATTCTCAAGGCACATAGGCCGGCCGAAGAGCTGGTCGTGCGCTTCAAGGATTTCCACGACAAGGAAGCCGAGCGCAAAGCCACCGAATGGGCGCGGAAACACGTTCCGCCGGGTTACACGTTCCTGCAGTGTCCCGCCATGGCCGACGATCCGTTGCGCGCGAGCGGCAAATCGAAATCGCCGCATGCTTTGGAATACCGCGTCGAGCTCCGCATCCGTCCCTCGTTCAATGCGGATCGCAAGCACGTCGCCACGCTCAAGCGCGAGATCGCGAAACTGTCGCCCGCGCCCGCCGAACCCGATTGGTTCTGACGATCCAACAAAAGACAAAATGAATTGCGCGCGCGTGTCGCGACCGCGAACACTAATTGTTGTGAAACGCGGATTTCCGTCCATTGAATTTACAGAGTCCGGCCGTCCATGAAATGACGCGAACCGAAGCGCGCGCAATTTCGCAAATTCTCGCGATGCATCTCGATGGCACAGCTTGTGCTTTGGTCAGAGCGGAATTCTTTCGAAAAGGAATCTGCAAGATGCGCAAATGTTCGGTGGCCAGCGTTTTGTCGGCGGCGATCGCGCCGGTCGCGATTTCCATGTTCCTCGCAAGCCCCGCATCGGCGACCGTTCTTTTGATCGACGACTATGCCGGTCAGCCGGTCGGTCTGCATCTTTCCGGAGGCTCCGTCGCCGACGTCAGTTTGCAGACGATGCAGGAGGGCGTCGGAATCCTCGGCATCGCGGATGCGCATTTCGAATATCTGACCGGCGATCCGAACGCGCCTCAACCGGGCACGACATGGACGTACAACATCAATATTTTCGACGACGCCGCGCACACGCTGATGAGCGACAGCTGGAATATCGTGATCACCGGCCTCACACCGACGGCGACCAACGGCTCCAATGTCAGCCTCGACACGCATTTCAGATCGGAATCATCGGACGGCATCCGGCCGCCGATGCTTTCCGGCGGAACGGTCTTCAACATCACCGAGGACAATCTGCTTGATCCTCCGAGCGGCTTGCCGGACGATACCTATCAATATACCGGGCCATACCTCAGCGATCTGACCACGGGAGTCAATTCCGCCGATCCGAAAGACGCCGATCCGCCCGATCCGGTTCCCGAGCCGCCGACGCTTGCGATCCTGGCCGCCGCGCTTTTGGGCCTCGGCTTCCTGTTTCGCCGCCGGAAAGCGGGCTGACGCGAAATCCTGCATGCAGCAGAGCGCGGCGCGGCCGGCGGCAATGCAGTGGCAATCCGCGAAATGACAGGATAAGAACGGCCTCTCCGACCGGATGGGTGGCCGAGTGGTTGAAGGCGCCGGTCTTGAAAACCGGAAGGCCCGCAAGGGTCTCGTGGGTTCGAATCCTACCCCATCCGCCAGCCTATTTGCGTGTCGTATCGGATGTGGTGCGGTTGAGTATGGCGGTTCCATCGATTAACCTTGGTGAATTCCATGCGTTGATCGAACGGGGCCGATGCGTCGCGCGCTCAGAAATGTCCTGACGGTTGCCGCGGCGCCGGCGCTGGTGGTGGCATGCACGACGGCGCCGCCGCCCGTCACGCCGAGCGTGCAGGTGCCGCCCACCGCCGGCGTCTACAAGGTTGGCGAGCCCTACGAGGTGGACGACACCTGGTATTACCCGCGCGAACAGCCCGATTACGACGAGACCGGAGTCGCTTCCTGGTACGGGCCCAATTTCGACGGCAAGCGCACCGCCGACGGCGAGATCTTCAGCGCCGGCGCGCTGACGGCGGCGCACCGCACGCTGCCCATGCCCGTCAATGTGCGCGTCACGAATCTTCAGAACGGCCGCTCGCTGGTGGTGCGCGTCAACGATCGCGGACCCTTCGCCAGAGGCCGCATCATCGACGTGTCGGAGCAGGCGGCGAAGCTGCTGGGCTTTTATTCGACCGGCACGGCGCCGGTGCGCGTGACCTTCGTGGCCCGCGCCGATCTGCCCAATGGCCAACCCCAGCCCGACGAAACTCCGCCCGAGATCGCCAACGCCCTGCCGGCCAGGCCCGCGGGTGTCGTTCAAACCGCTTCGCTCGATCCCGTGCCGGGTGCGGCCATCGATGCGGCTCCCGATCCCGCCGCGGCGCCCGCGCCACGGGCCCCCGTCCAGACCGCCTCGATCGCCAGCGACGATCAGGTCACGGGCCGCGTGACCATCGAGCAGGTGATCGGGACGACTCATCTCTACGTCCAGGCGGGTGCCTTCGGGACCATGGCCAATGCCCAGCGCCTGCGCGCGCGGCTGTCCGGCGCAGGCCAACTGAACATTTCTTCAATCGACAGGAATGGACAGCGTCTTTATAGGGTTCGCATGGGTCCGTTCGACGATGTGAAGGCAGCGGACGCGGCGCTGGCGCGCGTGGCGGCCGCCGGCGGCACCGACGCCACCATCGTCGTCGACAAATAAGCGCGCAAGAAACGCGCAGGGAGAGAGAGAAGTTCTCATGCGGCGTCTCGTACTCATCGCAATCGCAGTTTTTTTCGCCGCGGCGGGATTTCAGCAACCCGCCTATGCCCTCGTCGAGACGAGCGCGGAGCACGCGATCCTGATGGACGGCGATACGGGCCAGGTGCTCTGGGAAAAAGACGCCGACGTGCCCATGCCGCCGGCCTCCATGAGCAAGCTGATGACGCTCGAACTCCTGTTCAGCCGGTTGAAGGATGGGCGCGTCAAGCTGACCGACAAATTTCCCGTCTCCGATCGCGCCTGGAAGACCGGCGGCTCGAAGATGTTCGTCTCCACCGGAAGCGAGATTCCGGTCGAGGACCTGATCCGCGGCATCATCATCCAGTCGGGCAACGATGCCTGCGTGGTGGTCGCCGAGGCGCTTGGCGGAACGGTCGAAGGCTTCGTCGACATGATGAACCAGCGCGCCAAACAGCTCGGGCTCAAGAATTCGCACTTCGTCAATCCCAACGGCTTGCCCGATCCGCCGGGACAATTGATGTCGGTGCGCGATCTGGCGCTTTTGGCGCGCCACATCATCAAGGCCTATCCGGACTACTACAAATATTTCGGCGAACGCGATTTCACCTGGAACAACATCCATCAGCCCAACCGCAACACGGTGCTCGAGAAATTTCCCGGCGCCGACGGCCTCAAGACCGGATTCACGGACGCCTCGGGCTATGGCGTCGTCGCATCGGCGGTGAAGAACGGCGAGCGGCTGATCCTCGTGCTCGGCGGGCTTCGCTATCCCGATCTCGACAAATTCTCCGACGTGAAGCGCGACTGGATCGCCGAACAGCGCCGCGGCGACGAAGCCGCCCGCGTGCTCGGCGTCGCCTTCCGTGAATTCCGAAGTTATGCGCTCTTCAAGCCGGGACAGACGGTGGCGAGCGCCGATGTCTGGCAGGGCGCGTCCGACACGGTTCCGCTCACGGTCGGCCAGCCGCTCGCCGTCGCCATGCAGGTGGATTCGCGGCGCGGCATGAAGGTCACGCTGCATTATGACGGCCCCGTGCAGGCGCCCGTCGCCAAGGGCCAGGAGATCGGCACGCTCGAAATCACGGCGCCGGATTTTCCGGGCATGACGGTGCCGCTATATGCGGCCGAAGCAGTGCCGTCGGCGGGCCTCTTCGCGCGTGTCATGGACGGGCTGCATGCGCTCGTGGTGGGCACGCAATGAGCGAGGCCCGCTTCATCACCTTCGAAGGCGGCGAGGGAGCGGGCAAATCCACGCAAGTCAAACATCTCGTGGCGGCGCTGGAAGCGCGCGGCATCCGCTGCGAAGCGACGCGCGAGCCCGGCGGCGCGCCGGGCGCCGAGCAAATCCGCAAGCTGCTCGTGGATGGCGAGCCGGGGCGCTGGGAGCCGGTCAGCGAAACGCTTCTGTTGTTCGCCGCGCGCGCCGATCACATCGCGCGCACGATTTCGCCCGCGCTCAAACGCGGACAATGGGTGATCTCGGACCGCTTCACCGATTCCACCTATGCCTATCAGGGCGCGGGCCGCGGGCTCGATCGCGAAACGATCCGGCGCATCGAGGCCGCATCCATCGGCGATTTCCGGCCGGACTTTACGCTTCTGCTCGATCTGCCGGTTGAAACCGGGCTTCGCCGCGCCGGCGCCCGCGGGCCCCATGAATCGCGCTTCGAGAAATTCGATTCCGGTTTCCACAAACGTCTGCGCCAGGCCTTTCTCGATATCGCCAAGCGCCATCCCGATCGCTGCACCGTCATCGATGCGAGCGGCGGCGAAGACGAGGTGGCGAAGAAAGTGTGGGCCGCCGTTTCGCGGCGCTTCGGACTGGGCTGAGCGATGGCCGGGCGCACCAAGAGCGAAGAGATCGAAGAGACCGATCGCATCGCGGGTTTCGCGCATCCGCGCGAGAATTTCCGGCTGGTGGGGCAAAGCGAAGCGCTCGTCCGCGCGGCGCGCGCGCTTCGGCGCGGAAAGCCGCCGCAAGCCTGGCTGATCGCCGGCCCGCCCGGCATCGGCAAGGCGACGCTCGCCTATCGCATCGCGCGTTATCTGTTGAAATATGGCGCGCGTGCCGATGGGCCGGAGGACCTCTCGGTGCCCGAGAAGGATCCGGTTTCCATTCAGGTCGCGGCGGGCGCGCATCCCGGCCTGCTCGTGCTCAGGCGCGCCGTCAATCCCGACACCGGGCGCATGATGAATGTGGTGTCGGTCGATGAAGTGCGCAAGCTCGGCAATTTCTTCCATCTGACGTCGGGCGCCGGCGGATGGCGCGTGGCGATTGTCGATACCGCCGACGTCATGAACGATGCCGCCGCCAACGCGCTCCTCAAGATGCTGGAGGAACCGCCGCCGCGCGCCATGCTGCTGCTGCTTTCCAATCGTCCGGGGCGATTGCTGCCGACCATCCGTTCGCGCTGCCAGCGGCTGGATTTGCGGGCGCTTGCCGAAAGCGATGTGGAAGCGGAACTGCGCCGGCTGCTGCCCGGCATGAAAGACGATGAACGCGCCGAGCTCGCGCGGCTCTCCGGCGGATCGATCGGCGCCGCCTTGCTGCTCGCCGATGGCGACGGGCTCGAACTCGCCGAGGATGCCGTGCGGCTGATCGAGCAGGCGGCCAATCCCGATTTCACCGCGCTTTATGCGTTGGCCGAAAGAATCGCGCGCCAGACCGACGGACTCGAAACCTTCGGCCATTTCCTGATCGAGGCATTGGCGGCGCGCATCCGCGCCAGAGCGGGACGCGGCGCGCCGCTGCGAAGCTGGGTCGAAGTGTGGGAAAAACTGAACGCGAGCTTCGCGCGGGCCCGCGCCTTGCATCTCGAACCGCGCCAGACGATCCTTTCGGCGGCGCACGCCATAACGGCCGCGGCACGGCGCAACGCGATCTGATCCATGCTCGTCGACAGCCATTGTCATCTGGATTTTCCCGAATTCGCGCCCGAGCTCGATCGGGTGGTGGCGCGGGCGCGCGATGCGGGCGTGACAGCTTGCGTCACCATCGGAACGACGCTGGAGAAATTTCCCGATGTGCTGGAGGTCGCCAGGCGCTTCGACAATGTGTGGTGTTCGGTCGGCATCCATCCGCACGAAGCGGAGAAGGAATTGCTCGACGATGCTTCGCCGCTTCTGGAACGCGCCGCCGATTCCAAGGTCGTGGGGATCGGCGAAACGGGCCTCGACTATTATTACGAACACAGCCCGCGCGAACAACAGAAGCGGAATTTCCGCGCCCATATCGCGGCGGCGCGGCAAACCGGCCTGCCGCTCATCGTCCACACCCGCGACGCCGAGGACGACACCATCGCCATCCTCAGCGATGAGATGGCGAAGGGCCGCTTCACCGGCCTCATCCATTGCTTCACCGGATCGCAGAGGCTGGCCGATGCGGCGCTGGAACTCGGCTTCTTCATATCTGTGTCGGGAATTGCGACTTTCAAGAAGTCGGACGCATTGCGCGCCGTGATCGCGACCGTGCCGCTTGAGCGGCTCCTGGTGGAAACCGATGCGCCGTATCTGGCGCCGATGCCGTATCGGGGAAAACGCAACGAGCCGGCCTTCGTCGTCAACACGGCCAAGGTGCTTGCGGAACTGAAGCGCGTCTCCGCCGATGAGATCGCCGCCGCCACCACCGCCAATTTCTTCCGGCTCTTCACGCGCGCCGCGCCATGACGCTCGAAATCACGATCCTGGGCTGCGGCTCATCGGGCGGCGTGCCGCGGCCCGGCAAGCGCGGCGGCGATTGGGGCGCCTGCGATCCCGAAAATCCCAAGAACCGGCGCCGGCGCTGCTCCATCCTGGTGCGCAAGAAAGCGCATGACAGCGAAACCGCGCTCCTCGTCGATACCGCGCCCGACATGCGCGAGCAATTGCTGGATGCCGATTGCGCGCGCCTCGATGCCGTGCTCGTCACGCACAATCACGCCGATCAGACGCACGGCATCGACGATCTGCGCGGGCTCGTTTATGCCGCGCGCAAGAAGATCGATCTCTATTCCGACCGGCGCGGGCTCGACGGCCTCATCCGCCGCTTCGGCTATATTTTCGAGACGCCGGAGGGCAGCGAATATCCGCCCATCGCCAATGCGCACACCATCGCCGAGCCGTTCCGCGCCTTCGAGATAAGCGGGGCAGGGGGCGCCATTCCCGTTCTCGCCTTCCCGCAAATCCACGGCGCGGTGCGCTCGCTCGGATTCCGCTTCGGCAATGCCGCCTATTCGAGCGATGTGAGCGATCTGCCGGAGGAAGCGTTCGCCGCGCTCGACGGCATCGATCTGTGGATCCTCGATGCGCTGCGCCACGCGCCGCATCCCACACATGCCAATGTCGCGACCGCGCTCTCCTGGATCGCGCGCGTGAAGCCCGCCCGCGCGGTGCTGACCAATCTGCACATCGATCTCGATTACGAAACGCTGCGGCGCGAACTGCCGCAGGGCGTCGAGCCGGCTTACGATGGTATGGTGCTGACGCTCTGAACCGGGGGCGCGGATGAACGCACAATATCTTATCGCCGCCAGCGCCGGGCTCGTGCTGGCGATGGGAACGGGGCATTTGCTCCTGACGTTCTTCTCCGACGCCTTCGCGCCGCGCGATGCCGGGCTCTTCGTGCGCATGCAGTCCGCGCCCACGCATTTCTCGCGCCGCATGCTGATGGGGCCCGCCTGGGTGGGCTTCAACGCCAGCCATTCGGTGGGGCCGATCCTGTTCGGGCTGGTGTATGGCTGGCTCGCGCTGGAGCACGCGGAATTTCTTTTCGCCTCGCCATTTTTGCTGGCGCTGGGCGCATGTTTCCTGGGCTTTTATGTGCTGATCGCGATCCGCTACTGGTTCTGGGCGCCGCTCACGGGCCTGCTGATCGCATCGGCGTTTTACGCGGGTGGGATCGTTGCGGCGTCGATGGCATGATCGTCGAAGCTTGAACCTGTCTGTCGTCTGAACGGAATGGAGCGGAGTGGGGATAGCGCTATCGAAATAGGCGACCGATTTCCGCAGCCATCGAAGCATAATCGCCGTCATGCGATGCGCGCGATGCCGCGATCCAGCGCTGCGGATCGATGCGGGTGAGATCAATCGCGTGTCCGGCCAGTGCCGCGAGCTGCCCCAGATAATAGAGTTGGACGCGCCCGTTTCCTTCGCGAAATGGGTGAACATAATTCACGTCGCCCAAGATCTTCGATGCTTCTCGCGCAAATGCCTCGCGATCGAGGCCCTTAAGGAATCCGGCGGCTGTCAACCGGCGGTGAATGTCCGCCATTCCGGTTTCGATATATTGGCGGAACTGGAATTGCTGGTTGCCTTTGTTGAGCTCGACAGTGCGGACTTCGCCAGCCCAGTCATAGACGTCCTGAAACAGGTGGTGATGAATCGCTTTCAGATGCTCAAGATCAAAATTTCCGGATGGGATGCCTTCGGCGGCGCGCTGCGCGACAAGAAGGCGCTCGATATGGTCAAGCTCGGCCTCGCTGCGGATTCCGAGCTTGTTTCTGAGAACCGTCAGGCCGGGGTAGACATAAGGATCGCCAGCGCTCACTCGGCAGCCAAGGGCCTCGCTTTGGCGAGGATGTAGGCGCGGCGGCGCTCATGCGGCCACGCTTCGCGTTCGAACATCTCGAACATGGCGATATCATCGGCGCTGAGCGGATTGTTCTCGATCTCCTGAAGCCGCATGGCCGTGAGTCGGCGCTCGCGGGCCTGTGCCGTTTCAGCGGGCGTCAGGTTCGTGGTTTTGCTCATGGGCGGCATTATAGCCAAGCCTACCAGCAGTATACATAACGCACCCTATACAACTTATTTCCCATAATATATCTTATACGACAAACCGATGCGGATGGCGCCCCGCAAACCCCCGAAAACCCTTGCCCCGCGCGGGCTTGCCCTCTCCAATGCGGTCATGAGCGATGAGAACGAATCCGCCGGCCCCATGGCCGAGCTTCTGGCGGTGATGGCCGCACTTCGCGATCCGAAATCCGGCTGCCCGTGGGACGTCGAGCAGGATTTCGCCTCCATCGCGCCTTACACCATCGAAGAGGCTTACGAAGTCGCGGGCGCCATCGAAGAAGAAAACTGGCCCGCGCTGAAGGAGGAGCTCGGCGATCTGCTGCTGCAGGTCGTCTTCCATGCGCGCATGGCCGAGGAGCGCGGACTCTTCGATTTCGCCGATGTGGCGCGCGGCATCGTGGGCAAGATGGTGCGCCGCCATCCCCATGTGTTCGCCGGTGCGCGCGGGATCGACAGCGCCGCGGCGCAGATTTCCGCCTGGGAGGAACACAAGGCGGCCGAGCGTGCGGCGAAGCCCGGCGGCCTGCTCGACGGCGTTCCCCGCGCCTTGCCCGCGCTGTTGCGTGCGCT
>DATIZS010000190.1:0-6871 GCA_035516955.1 Rhizomicrobium sp. | reverse complement strand
TTCGACGAGCAGGGCATCGGGCGCAAATTGCGTGCCCGGCGCGGCTTTCTCGATCCAGATATGCGATGTGGGAATTGCCCAGCCCGGATCGTCCAAAGTTCCCGCCGCGACGAACACATATTCCGGCGACGATAGCGGCTCGTGCCACAGCCTGACGCCGCAATTCGCGCAACGCACGATATCGATCTCGCGGCCCGAATCCGCGCGCTTGCGATAGCGCTCGGTTTTGCCTTCATGCGTGAAATCGGCCGAGTGCGCGAGCAGCATCAGAAGATTGGCCGCGCCGGTGAGCTTGCGGCAATCGTCGCAATGGCAGGCATTGATGCCGAGCGGGCGCGCATTCAATTGCCAGCGCACGGCGCCGCAAAGACATCCGCCTTTGTGCGGCGGCGGCGGAAGGGCCGGACGCGGCCCGGGAATGGGCAACCGGCCCATCTGGGCGAGCGCGCTTGCCGAATCGAAGAAGCCTTCGTAGCGCGTCAATTTTCCGTCGCGGAACGTCATGCGGAAGGACAGGCGCAGCGAGGCGGTGCGGTCCGACGGCCTGTGATGCACGACGATATTGTTGATCGCCCAGATTTCGTCGCCGGATTGGACCAGCCCGTCGGTCTCGTAACGGATGAAGCTGAAATCGGCGTAGATCTTCGCCAGCAGCTCCATCGCGCCGATGCGCCCGCGATGCTCGCCGCCGAAGCGGAAAAAGGCCGGGGGCGAATGCGAAATCCACACCACGTCCTCGTCCAGCGCCTCGACCAGCGGGCGCAGATCGTTGGTCGCAAGCCCGCGAACGATGTTGCGGACAGCCTGCTGGTTCAGTTCGGCATTCGACGGCGCCATGAGGATTCCCCGATCGTCCCAGAACGAACGAGGCGCTTATCAGTTGCGCGCCTTGTCCACCGGGCTTCGCTGCTGCGCAGCTTCGCCCCGGCGAGTCAGTTTTATTTTCATCATCAGTTCTTATTCTTGTCCACCAGTTTGTTCTTTGCAATCCAGGGCATCATGGCGCGCAGGCGCATCCCCACTTCCTCGATCGGGTGGGCCGCGTTCCTCGCGCGCGTGGCCTTGAAGGAAGGCTGGCCCGCCTTGTTCTCCAGCACCCAGTCGCGCGCGAAACGGCCCGACTGGATGTCGTCCAGCACGCGCTTCATTTCCGCTTTGGTGGCGGGCGTGATGATGCGCGGGCCGGTGACGTATTCGCCATATTCGGCCGTGTTCGACACCGAATAATTCATGTTGGCGATGCCGCCTTCATAGATGAGATCGACGATCAGCTTCACTTCGTGCAGGCATTCGAAATAGGCCATCTCCGGCGCATAGCCCGCCTCGACCAGCGTCTCGAATCCGGCGCGGATGAGTTCGACGAGACCGCCGCACAACACCGACTGCTCGCCGAAAAGATCGGTTTCGCATTCCTCGCGGAACGTGGTTTCGATGATGCCGGCGCGCCCGCCGCCGATGGCGCTGGCGTAAGCCAAGCCCAGATCATGCGCATTGCCGCTCGCATCCTGTGCGACCGCGATCAGGCAGGGCACGCCGCCGCCCTTCTGATATTCGCTGCGCACGGTATGGCCCGGGCCCTTGGGCGCGACCATCGCGATATCGAGATCGGCGCGCGGTTCGATCAGGCGGAAATGAATGTTGAATCCATGCGCGAAGAAGAGCGCCGCGCCGTTTTTCATGTTGGGCGCGAGATCGGTCTTGTAGATGTCCGCCTGCAATTCATCGGGCGTGACCATCATCATCACATCGGCCCATTTGGCGGCCTCGGCATTCGACATGACCTTGAAGCCCGCCGCTTCCGCCTTCTTCGCGGAGGCGCCCGCGCGCGCCGCGATGGCGACATCCTTCACGCCCGAGTCGCGCATGTTCAGCGCATGGGCATGGCCCTGCGAGCCGAAGCCGATGATGGCGACCTTCTTGGCCTTGATGAGATTCAGATCGGCATCCCGATCGTAATAAACGCGCATGATTTGCTCCTGAACGAAATTGAATTTCCTACTCTGTCACGGCCCGCGAATGCGGGCCGCCCAGCTGGGTTCTGCACCATCCGAGAAGCGAGAACTGGGTGGCCCGCATTCGCGGGCCATGACGATTAAGGTTGCGATTGAAGTTCATCACATCGCCTCCGGGCCGCGGCTGATCGCGGCGACGCCCGTGCGCGAAACATCGGCAAGGCCAAGCGGCCGCATGAGGTCGATGAAATTGTCGATCTTGGACGGCGCGCCGGTGATCTCGAACACGAAGCTGGTATGTGCCGTGTCGATGATGCGGGCGCGGAAGATTTCGGCGATGCGCATGGCCTCGGCGCGCCTGTCGCCCGTGCCGACCACTTTCACCAGCGCCATTTCGCGCTCGATGCCCGGCTTGGCGACGGTCCAGTTCGTCACCTTGTGAACGGGGATCAGCCGGCGCAATTGCGCCTCGATCTGCTCGATCACTTCGGGCGTGCCGGAGGTGACGATGGTGATGCGGCTGGTGTGCGCGGTCGCATCCACTTCGGCGACGGTCAGGCTTTCGATGTTGTAGCCGCGCCCCGAGAACAGGCCGATGACGCGCGCGAGCACGCCCGCTTCGTTATCCACCAGAACGGCGATGGTGTGACGTTCAATCGGTCGGGCTTTCGTATTCACACCAGCATCTTTCCTTCGTCGCTCACCTCGGTTTTTTCCTCTTCGGCGTCGGAGAGGATCATCTCGTTATGCGCCTTGCCCGACGGGATCATGGGATAGCAATTCTCGTGCGGATCGACGCGGCAATCGAAGAGAACCGGCCGCTTCACATCGATCATCTCCCGGATCCTGGCATCCAGTTCGCCTGGCGTCTCGGCGCGCAGTCCCGCCGCGCCGAAAGCTTCCGCCAGCTTCACGAAATCGGGCAAGGCTTCCGAATAGGAATGCGAATAGCGCCCGCCATGCAGCAATTGCTGCCACTGGCGCACCATGCCCATATATTGATTGTTGAGGATGAAGATCTTCACCGGCAGTTCATATTGAACCGCGGTGGACATTTCCTGCATCGTCATCTGCACGCTCGCTTCGCCCGCGATATCGATGACGAGCGCGTCCGGATGCGCCATCTGCACGCCGATTGAGGCCGGCAAGCCGTAGCCCATCGTGCCGAGACCGCCCGACGTCATCCAGTGGTTCGGCTCTTCGAATTTGAAGCGCTGCGCCGCCCACATCTGATGCTGGCCGACTTCGGTCGTGATGTAGACCTCGCGGCCGCGCGTGAGTTCGTAGAGCCGGTCGATCGCATATTGCGGCTTGATGAGCGTGTTCGAGTTCTTGAAGGCGAGCGAATTCTTGGCGCGCCATTGCTCGATCTGTTTCCACCACGAAGCGAGCGCGGCCGCGTCGACCTTGCGCCGCTGCGTCTTCCAGAAATGCAGCATCTCCTTCAGCGCCTTGGCGGCATCGGCCACGATCGGCACGTCGACGCGGACATTCTTGTTGATCTGCGAGCCGTCGATATCGAGATGGATCTTCTTCGAGTCGGGCGAGAATTTGTCGACCGCGCCGGTGACGCGATCGTCGAAGCGCGCGCCGAGACAGATCATCACGTCGCAATCGTGCATCGCGTTGTTGGCTTCGAAGGTGCCGTGCATGCCGAGCATGCCGAGCCATTGCGGATCCGACGCCGGAAACGCGCCGAGCCCCATCAATGTCGATGTGATCGGGAATCCCGTGAGCTTCACCAGCTCGCGCAACAGGCGGCTCGCGTCCGGCCCGGAATTGATAATGCCGCCGCCAGTATAGAACAGCGGCTTCTTCGCGTTCGCCATCAACTCTATGGCTTTCACGATGGCGCCGAGTTCGGGATCGGTCTTCGGCTTGTAGGTGCGATGGCGCACGGCATCGGGCCCGTGATAGGGGCCTTTCTTGAATTGCACATCCTTCGGGATATCGACAACCACTGGGCCGGGCCGCCCGCTCGTCGCGATCTGGAAGGCTTCGTGGATGACGCGCGAAAGATCGCCCACATCCTTCACCAGCCAATTGTGCTTGGTGCAGGGGCGCGTGATGCCGACCGTGTCGCATTCCTGAAACGCATCATTGCCGATGAGGTGCGTGGCGACCTGTCCGGTCAGAACCACCAGCGGAACCGAATCCATCAGCGCATCGGTAAGGCCCGTGACGGCGTTGGTCGCGCCCGGCCCGCTCGTGACCAGCACCACGCCAGGCTTGCCGGTCGAGCGCGCATAGCCCTCGGCGGCATGCGTTGCACCCTGCTCGTGGCGGCAGAGGACGTGCACGATCTCGTCGTCGGCGAAGAGCGCGTCGTAAATCGGCAGCACCGCGCCGCCGGGATAGCCGAAGATGTGCTTCACGCCCTGATCCTTCAGGGCACGGATCACCATCTGGGCGCCGGTCATCTCGATCGCGCCCGTCTTCACGCCCTGCAATGTGTCGTCTCTGTCCATCGTCGTGCCGTTCGCCTGGGAGCCGGAAATGCGAAAGGGGCGTTGCCGCCCCTTGCCGAAAGACCGCCAGCCGGAAAGCGAGGCCTAGCCTCGTCCGCCCTGCGGTCCACAAATAAGTACGAGCCTGAGCATTCGCCCTGCCCCTTACGTCGCGGGCGGAAATTATGGAGGGCAAAGGTTAAGGTCAAGCAATTTCATGAGAGGTGCGACAGGATTTCGGGAATGATGTTGCTCAAATCCTGCGCCTCGAGCCAGTGCCAGCCCCCCATCCGGTGGCGGAACCAGGTGAGCTGGCGCTTGGCATATTGGCGGGTGGCGGTCTTGGCGAGGGTGGTGGCGGTAGCGAGGTCCATGGCTCCGGCGCGGACGGCCTGAAGCTCCCTGAGGCCCAATATCTTGGCCGCAGGGAGCGCGGGATCGAGGCCGGAAAGGCCGGCCGCTTCCTCCATCGCTCCGGATTTCAGCATGGCATCGAAGCGGCCTTCGATGCGGGCATGAAGCACGGGCCGCGGCGGCGCGAGGACGAAGCGTGCAAGCTTCAGACCTTCGAGCACAGGCTTTCCGGCTTTCGTCTGCCAATAGGAGAGCGGCTCGCCGGTCGCTTCCAGCACTTCCATGGCACGCAGCGTGCGTTGCGTATCGCCGGCGCGCAGATTGGCCGAAGCCGGATCGCGGGCGGCGAGTTCGGCGTGGAAGGCTTCTGCGCCCATCGCCTCGCGCTTTTGCCGCACGGCTTCGCGGATGCTCGCGGGCACCGGCGGGATTTCCGCGATGCCTTCGGTGAGAGCGGTGAAGTAGAGGCCCGTTCCGCCGACGAAGATCGGCCGCTTCGCCTTTGCCAGCGCCTTTGCCGCATCCGCCTGATAACGGCCCACAGAATAGGGCTCGCGCACGCCGACATGGCCATAGAGCATATGGGGCGCGCGGGCTTCGTCCTCGATGCTCGGGCGCGCAGTGAGGATGCGGGCCTCGCGGTAAACCTGCATCGAATCCGTATTGACGATCATGCCGCCGAGCCGCTCGGCCAGCGCCAGCGCCACGGCCGACTTGCCGCTCGCGGTCGGCCCTGCAATAAGCACGGCGTCTATCGCGTTGCTCATATCCGAGATGTAGCGGAAACACGCGCGTGCCCGAAACATTTCCTTTCGTGCTGAACGTCGTCTCGCCGGATGCGGACGAGCTGGCCGGACCCATGCGCGCGGCGGCGGCCGAGCATGGCGCGGCGGGCGAGATCGCCTGGCTCTCCAACGAGCGCGTCTTCGACATTCCCTTCGGCGGCGATCCCGTCTTCGTGCGGGAGGGCGCGCGGCTCGCGGCGCGCCACGTGGCCGCCGACATCAATGTCGTGGCGAGCGCGAACCGCCGCAAGAAGCTGCTCGTCGCCGACATGGATTCCACGATTATCGGCTGCGAATGCCTCGATGAACTGGCGGACGAAGCGGGCCTCAAGCCCCGGATCGCCGAGATCACCGAACGCGCCATGCGCGGCGAGATCCTGTTCGAGCCGGCGCTGCGCGAACGCGTGGGCTTGCTCAAAGGCTTGCCGCTTTCGGCGCTGGAAGCGACCTATAAACGCGCGGTGAAACTCAATCCGGGCGCAAAGGCGCTTGTCGCCACCATGAAAGCGAACGGCGCTTACACGCTGCTCGTCTCGGGCGGCTTCACCTTCTTCACATCGCGGGTCGCGCGCGAAGCGGGTTTCCATGAAGAGCAAGCCAATGTGCTGCTCGACGACGGCGCAACGCTCACCGGCAAAGTGCGCGAACCGATTCTGGGCCGCCAAGCCAAGCTCGAAGCGCTGAAAGCGGCGATCGCGAAATTGCATCTCACCGCCGATGACGCGCTGGCGGTGGGCGACGGAGCGAATGATCTTGCGATGATCCAATATGCGGGATTGGGCGTGGCCTATCATGCGAAACCCATCGTCGCCGAAGCGGCAAGCACTTGCATCGACCATGGAGATTTGCGCGGGCTTCTCTATTTGCAAGGCTATCGCTACGAAGAGATCGTCAATCAATGAATGTCACGGCCCGCAACTGCGGGCCATGACAATTTGTATTTCCGTCAAGTCACCCCTGCCCCAGGCGCAGCGCCACGAAGGTGAGATCGCCCTCTCGCGAAACGAGCAGCAGCGCGACCTTCTTGCCCGCCTTGGCATCGGCGTCGATGCGTTTCATGACGTCGCCCGGCGTTTTCACCGGCTCGTTCTGCACTTCCACGATCACGTCGCCGGGGCGGAAATTGTCGGCGCCGGCGGGGCTGTCGGGATCGACATCGGTCACCACCACGCCTTTGACGCCCGCGCTCAGATGATATTTGCCGCGCGCATCCTCATCGATGGCGGCGAGCGTCAGCCCGAGCCTCGACAATTTCGGCGGCAGCGATTTTTTCGGGGCGGGCGCCGCCCGGGCCACCGGCTTGCCGTCGTCCTTGAGCCTGGCGACCTGGATG
>DATIZS010000189.1:0-7276 GCA_035516955.1 Rhizomicrobium sp. | reverse complement strand
AGGGTGTTTATGGATGGCCGGCACGTTGGCCGGCCATGACGGTTTTTGTGTGTTGAGAGATGCGTTTTGAAAAACGCGAAAATGACTGGCGCCCGGAGTCTGTCCGAATCGGCCCGCAAATTTGAAATCGAAGGGAAAATTCACCAGCCCCCGCCGCCGCCGCCGCCTCCACCGCCGCCGGAAAATCCGCCGCCGCCGGAGCCCGCGCCCGATCCGGGCGCGGTCGCGGCCGAAGCGGCAGACGCCGCGAGCGAGGCGCCGAGGGCGGAGGCAAATCCGCCCGCGCCGAAATTGTCGAAGGAGCCGCCCGAATACCAGATGGGGATATAGCCGCCGCGGCCCGCGCTCGGCACGGTACCGGCCGCCGCCGCTTCCGCCTCGAAGCGCTTGCTCCACTGGTTCTCGCAATCGAGCGCGATGGCGTAAGGCAGGAAGCGTTCGAACACGGCAGGCGTCACGTTCGGCGGATTGAGTTTTTCGAGCCGGTCTTTCTCGGCCGTGTTGAGGAAAATGCGGAAGCCGTCGATCTCGTCGCGGATTTTCGCACCCGCCAGCGTCGGCGCCTTGAGGAGATGATAGAAGATGTAACAGGCGATGCCGCCCACGATCAGCGCGAACGCGGCGGGAAGCGAAATCGATCCGCCGAAGATCGCCATCACCGCGATCAGCGCGCCCACGAACGGAATCGCGAACGCGCTCATGAAAAGCGCGCCGAACATGTTGAGGACGCGCGAGCCGGGACCGGCGATCACGCTCTGCCAGGCGACCCAGGCGCGATGCACGAGCACGGCCGTGCCCACCGACCAGCCCGACAGCCAGATCAGCATGAAGCTCGAGCCGGCATCGCTTTCCGACAGCATCGCCGCGGCGAAGGCGGTGATGACGAGGATGACGACGCCGCCCACGAACCAGTGCAGATTGGTGACGAAATAGGCTTTTTCGTATTCGTTGTGCAGCGTGGTCTTGAGGGCGGAGATGGACGCGGCGATGTCGGTGTGGTTGTCCTGTTTCAGGTCGATCGTGTCGAGCTTGCCGAACAATCTGCCGGCGATCGCGCTCTCGGTGTCGGCGAGGCCGCATTCGTCTTCGCTCTTGCCGGTGCGTTTGAGCGTATAGGTGCCGCCGTCTTCCGCGATGGTGAGATAGTTCTTGACCGCCATGTCGACGATCGATGCCGCATAGGCCTTGCGGTCATAGGCCATGAGATGGACATAGCGCACCGCCGCGGGCGAAAAATCCTTGGGCGGCGCGAAGAGCGGAATGACGGTGCCGTGTTTCGGATCGCGCCCGAAGCTCCACCATGTCACGGCGAAATAGACGAGCAAGATGAGGATGCCCGCGAAGGCCACGATCATGCTCGCATTGTCGCGGATGAAATCGGCGCGCAATTGTGCCGGCGACGGCGGCAGGACCGCGCCTTTGGCGAATCCGACGGCGATGGTGAGCCCCTCATTGGCTTGCAGCGCCTCGGTCGTCTCGAAATGGATTTCGCTGTCGAAGAGTTTTTCGGAGGTCGCGTTGTCGTCGCGTGAGCCCGCCGCGCCGGTGTAAGAGGCGCTTTGCAAAATATGCGCGCCCGGCGGCAGATGCACCGTCGCCTCGGCCTGGTCGATGGCGAATTCCCAGAAATTGCCGGTGACGTTCCAGTAAAGCTCGTCGAACTTGTCGTAGAAGCCGATCTGGCGGTCCGTCGCATAGGTGATCGTGTAGGTGTGAAGCCCGGCCGGCAGGATGACATTGGCATCGCCGATCTTGATGCGCTTGCCGTCGCTGATGCCGTCGACTTCGTAAGGCTCGTTGAAGCCGTCGCGCGTGACGGAGAGCACGGAGAAGCCCACGCGCGTGCGCCGTCCGTAGCGGTCGGTATAGGTGGTGGGAAAATCGCGGAAGATGCCGTGCTGGATGCGGTTGTCCTCGACCATCACGGTGATGGTTTCGGTGACGGTCAGCGTCGCGTCGCGCGAAACGGTGATGTCGCTCGCGTAATGAGTGATGCGTTCTTCGTTGTCCTGGGCGGCGGCGGAAGTGGCCGCGAAGGCGAGCAACGCCGCAAGGATCGCGGCGGCGAACTTCATGCGAAGGAGACTTTGGGCACGGCGCGGTCGGCGTCGTTCTCGATCTGGAAGAACGGCGCGGGCTTGAAGCCGGTGTTGTTGGCGATGAGATTGGACGGGAATTGCTCGATCATGACGTTGAGATCGCGCACCGCGCCATTGTAGTAGCGCCGCGCGAGCTGGATCTGGTCTTCGATATTGGCGAGGTCGCTCTGCAGCGACTGGAAATTGGCGCTGGCCTTGAGCTCGGGATAATTCTCGGCCACGGCCATGACGCGCCCGATGGCCGCGGTGATGGCGGCCTCGGTCTGGCCGCGGCTTGCGACGTCGGTCTGGGCCTGGCCCTGGCTTCGCAGCCGGGCGAGTTCGTCGAAGGTTCCGCGTTCATGGGCGGCATAGCCCTTCACGGTCTCGACCAGATTGGGGATGAGGTCGGCGCGGCGCTTGAGCTGGGTTTCGATCCCGCTCCACGCCTCGGCCACGATGTTCTTGCGCCGGACGAGCCCATTAAAAATGGAGACGGCCCAGAGAAGTACCGCGACCGCCAGTGCACCTGCGATGATCCAGCCCATGGGGGCACGCTAACCCGTCGGCGCGCGCCCGTCCACCGCGACCGGTCACACCCTAAGGGACTGCCGTCAGTGCCAGACCGCCGAGCGCACGCCGTGCACGACGGCGATGACCACCGCGAACGGAATCGCATAGGCGATCACCGTCTCGATGGGCAGGCCGAGGAAGCCGTGCCAGTTCTTGTCGGCGAGCTGCGCCGCGTTCTGTCCGCCGAGCAGCACCGCGCGCGCATAGACGGCGAGTGCGAAGACGATCAGCGCCACGATGGTCGTGGTGACGATGGCGCCCAGCTCCTGCATGACAACGCCCGCTCCGATCGCCACGATCGCCATGATGGCGAGTGTGATCCAGTCCGCGGTGGTGAAGATACCCGTGATGCTGTTCCAAACATCCATGACCGATGACATGGGACCCCCTTAAGCCGTACCTGCCCGCGCGCCCGCGGGATCCTCCCGCTGACGCTTATTTGTGCATGAATGATACACGAAATCGTGACAGGCCGTGAGTTTTAACTGAACCGGCGCCGATCCGCGCCGCAAGCATTTGATGCAGCGCACAATCCGCATGATTGCCGGGAGGAAGCTGGTTAACGCCCGCCGACGGCCCTGAGCGGTGCGATGCCGGGCCGCAGCCGCCCGTTGAGCCGGCGCGCGATGGCGGTGACGGCCATGCCGGCCTGGCTCTGCGGATAAAGCGTGAGAAGTGCCGCCTGGCGGCGCACCGCTTCGAGCACGCCCGCATCGCGCGGAATGGCGCCGAGGAAATTGGGTTCGCTCTTGAGAAAGGCGCGGCAGGTGGCGATGAGCGCATCGGCCGTGCGGCGCGCTTCGCTGTCATTCGCCGCCATGTTGACCAGCAATTGGGGCGTTTTGTTTTTCGTCATGCGCTGGATGAGTTTGACGAAGGCATAGGCGTCGGTGAGCGCGGCCGGATCGGGCGTGAGCACCAGGATCGCCTCGTCGGCCGAAGCCGCGAAGCGCATGACGGACGCATCGACGCCCGCGCCGAGATCGAGCAGCACGCGGTCGTAATGTTTCGCGAGCTTGAGCTTGGCGAGCAGGGACGCTGCACCCGCTTCGCCCGAATTGGCGAGCGCGCCGGAACCGGAAGGAGCCGCAATGATGTCGAAACCGCCGCGGGTGGCCGCGCCGCCCAGCACGGGCGCGACCGCGTTTTCGAGCGCGATTTCGCCCGCGAGAAATCCGGCGAGATCGCCGCAATCGTCGAGGCCGAGATGCACCGCCGCGTTGGAAAGCCCGAGATCGGCGTCGCAGAGAAGCACGCATTCGCCTTCATGGGCGAGCGCGTGGGCGAGGCTGGTGGCGATCAGCGTCTTGCCGGTGCCGCCTTTGCCCGAGGCGATGGCGGTCAGATGCGGCTTGCCGAGTTCGCTGTTGAAGCTCATTGCGCGCTCGCTCTGTCGGCGTGGGCGATCAGCGCGCGCGCGAGCGAAAGCGGCGTCAGCGTTTCGAGCCCGCCCGCAACGAAGGGCGAGCGCGTGACATGGGCGAGCGCCGCATTCTGCGTGGCGGCGGCCGCGAGCGCACCCAGCCTGCGCGCGATATCGAGTCCGGTGACGACGATGCGTTTGGCGCCGAGCGAGGTCAGCGATTGCGCGATATCGGCGGTTTCCTCCGCATCGCAGGCGGCGGAGACGACGCCCAGCGCTTCGACATGTTCGATGCGGGCGAGCGCGGCAAACGCGTTGCGCGCTTTGGCGTTGCGCGGGTCGAAACCGGCGGTGTCGATGATGGCCATGCAGTTCTCTTCCGCGCATGCGCCGGCGAGTTTGGCGAGTTCTTCGGCGTTTTCGGCGATGGCGAAAGGCACATCGATATGATCCGCGAATGTTTCGAGCCGCGCGATGGCGCCTGCGCCCGTGATGTCGGTGGCGATGAGTTTCACGCCGCGTCCCGAAAGCCGCGCATGCGCCGCGATCTTGGCGGCGACGGCGGATTTGCCAGCGCCATGAAGCCCGGCGAGAAGAATGCCTTGGGCCCCGGCGAGATCGATGGGTTTCGCGCTCATGCGCTTGTCGAGGGCGCAAGCGAGCGCGAGTGCCATGTCGGAAAGCGCGGATTTTTCGGACGCCTCGGCGAGCTCATGCGCAAGCGCGTCGGGCGCGCGATGGCCGCGCAGGATGGCGAGCAATTCGGCGCGATTGAAGCTGCGCTGCGGCGCTTTCTCGGCCGGTCCTTCTCCGCGCAGCCGGCGGATCAGGCCGTCGCGATAGGAGGCTTCGAAATTCGCATGCAGAACGGGCGCTTCGGCGAAGGCTGCGACTTCCTCTTCCGCTTGCACATCGGCGGATGCGTCCTCGATCGCCGCGCGGATCAAGACGCCGCCGCCCTTCGCCTTCTGGCTCGCCACGATCACGGCCTCGGGCCCGAGTTCGGCGCGCACCTGCACGAGCGCCTCGCGCATGTTCTCGGCGAGGAAAGTGCGGAGCTTCATCCTTATAATCCTGTCATGGCCGGGCAGCGAGGCCGGACTTGTTCCGGCCGAAGCGCGACCCGGCCACCCATGGAAAAGCAGAGTTCGATGTCAACTGGGTGGCCCGCTTTCGCGGGCCATGACATAGAGTGGTTAGCGGAACACATCATTAGACCTGACCCAGCGTGCGCAGCCGCACCGACGCATGGATCTCGTTCTGCGACATCACCACCGTTTGCGGACGGAAGCGCTCCACGATCGAGCGCACGAAGGGGCGGATGTGCGGCGAGGTGAGCAGCACCGGCACGTCGCCCTTCTGGCCCGCTTCGTCGAAGCGTTCGCGTACCGTCGTGATGAATTGCTGGAGCTGCGACGGCGCCATCGCAAGCTGGCGCTCCTCGCCCTGTCCGATGATGGATTCGGCAAAGGCCTGTTCCCAGGCCGGCGACAGCGCGATGAGCGGCAGATATCCGCCCGGCGCCAGATGCTGATGGCACAATTGGCGCGCCAGCCGCGCGCGCACATGCTCGGTGATATAAAGTGCGTTCTTGGTGTGGCCGACGGCTTCGGCGATGCCTTCCAGGATCGCCGGCAGGTCGCGAATCGAAACGCGCTCGGCCAGAAGCGTCTGCAGCACGCGCTGCACGCCGGTGACGGAAATCTGCGAGGGGATGAGTTCGTCCACCAGTTTCTTGTGTTCGGGCGGAAGCTCGTCGAGCAGCTTCTTGGTCTCGGCGTAGGAGAGAAGCTCGCTCATATGCGATTTCAAAACTTCGGTCAGATGCGTGGTCAGCACCGTACCCGGATCGACGACGGTCAATCCCTTGAACGAAGCTTCCTCGCGCAGCGAGCCCGCGATCCAGGTGGCGGGCAGGCCGAAGGCGGGCTCCGTCGTGTGCGTGCCGGGAAGATCGATGGCGCGGCCTTGCGGATCCATCACGAGCAGCGATCCGGGGAAGAGTTCGCCCGAACCCGCTTTCACCTCTTTGACGCAGATACGATATTCGTTGGCGCCGAGCTGCATGTTGTCGAGGATGCGCACCTGCGGCATGACGAAACCCATCTCCTGCGCGAGCTGGCGGCGCAGCGCCTTGATCTGGTCGGTGATGCGATGGCCTTTCACGTCGTTGATCAGCGGCAGCAATCCGTAGCCCAGTTCGACGCGCAGCAGATCCATCGCAAGCGCGCTCGCGATCGGCTCTTCCTTGGGTGCGGCATCGGCGCGCGCTTTCTCTTCCGCCGCCTTGGCTTTGGTCTGCGCTTCGTCCTTGCGCTTGTAGGCGACCCAGGCGGCGCCTCCGACGAGCGCCGACAATCCGGCAAACGCCAGCGTCGGCATGCCGGGCAGAACCGCGACCACGCCCATCACTGCCGCCGCCATGCCGAGCGCCTGCGGATAGAAGGAGAGCTGTCCGATGAGCGCCTTGTCGGTCGAGCCTTCGACGCCGGCCTTGGAGACCATCAGGCCCGCCGCCGTCGAAACGATCAGCGCGGGCATCTGGCTGACGAGGCCGTCGCCGACGCTGAGCAACGTGAACGTATGCGTCGCATCGACGAAGCTCATGCCCTTTTGCGCCACCGCGATGATGATGCCGCCCACGACATTGATGCCGACGATGAGAAGCCCCGCGATCGCGTCGCCGCGCACGAATTTGGAGGCGCCGTCCATGGCGCCGAAGAAATTGCTTTCGGATTCGATCACCTTGCGCCGTTCGCGCGCGGCGGTTTCGTCGATCAGGCCGGCGGAAAGATCGGCGTCGATCGCCATCTGCTTGCCGGGCATGGCGTCCAGGCTGAAGCGTGCCGCGACTTCGGCGATGCGGCCCGAGCCTTTCGTGATGACGACGAAATTCACGATCACCAGAATCGCGAACACGATCAGCCCGATCACGAAATTGCCCTGCATGATGAGCTTGCCGAAGGCCTCGATGACATAACCGGCCGCGGAGGTTCCGCTGTTGCCGTTCGCGAGAATGAGCCGCGTGGAAGCGAGATTGAGCGCAAGGCGCATCATCGTGGTGATGAGGAGCACCGCGGGGAACGACGAAAACTCCAGCGGCTTCTTGATGAAGACCGCCGTCATCAGGATGAGGATCGAGAAGGAGAGCGAAAAGGCGAGACTGATATCCAAAAGCCACGGCGGCAAGGGCAGGATCAGCACCACCAGAATGGCCATGATGCCGATGGCCAGCGCCAGATCGCTGCGCCGGAAATAATCG
>DATIZS010000188.1:0-6342 GCA_035516955.1 Rhizomicrobium sp. | reverse complement strand
AATCGCGAAGGCCGAGGAGTGTGGGTTTCGGCGGCGCATAATTCGCCCAATCGAATTTGAATTTGTTGGCGCGCGCCTGCGCGAGCGTAAGCCTGCGGCCCGGCGCGCGTTGGGCGGCGTGGCGCGTGGCAATGTCTTCATATTCCTTGCGCACATCGGCGACGTAATTGCCGCGTTGTGTTTTCGACAGCAGCGAGGATGCAACGCCCACCGCGCGCGACGCATCGGTAACATAAACCGCCTGCCCGCGCGAATAATTCGGATTGATCTTCACCGCCGTATGCACGCGGCTGGTCGTCGCGCCGCCGATCAAGAGCGGAATATCGAATCCCTGCCGCTCCATTTCGGCCGCGACATGGCACATCTCGTCCAGCGAGGGCGTGATGAGGCCGGAAAGCCCGATGATATTGGCTTTCGCTTCCTTCGCGGTGTCGAGAATCTTCTGCGCCGGGCACATCACGCCCAGATCGATCACTTCGTAACCGTTGCACTGAAGCACGACGCCCACGATGTTCTTGCCGATATCGTGCACATCGCCTTTGACGGTCGCCATCACGATCTTGCCGGCGGATTGTTTCGTGCTCGCTTCGGCTTCCATGAAGGGAAGCAGATGCGCCACCGCCTTTTTCATCACGCGCGCGGATTTGACGACCTGCGGCAGGAACATTTTGCCTGAGCCGAACAGATCGCCCACCACATTCATGCCCGCCATCAGCGGGCCTTCGATGACATCGAGCGGGCGCGTGGATTGAAGCCGCGCTTCTTCGGTATCTTCCGTCACGAAATCGGCGATGCCGTGCACCAGCGCATATTCCAGACGCTTTTCGACGGGCGCATTGCGCCACGCCAGATTGGTTTCTTCCTGCGCGCCCGCGGAATCGTTTTTGAAACGTTGCGCCAGATCGAGCAGACGTTCGGTGGCGTCGGCGCGGCGATTGAACAGCACATCCTCGATGCCGTCGCGCAATTCGGCGGGAATATCCTCATAGACCGTCAGCGCGCCGGCATTCACGATGCCCATATCCATGCCGTCCTTGATCGCGTGATAGAGGAACACCGAATGCATCGCCTCGCGGACCTTTTCGTTGCCGCGGAACGAGAACGAGAAATTGGAAACGCCGCCGGAGACATGCGCGTAAGGCAGTTGCTGCCGAATTGCCTTCACCGCATCGATGAAGGCAAGGCCATAGCCATTGTGTTCCTCGATGCCCGTGGCAACCGCGAAGATATTGGGATCGAAGATGATGTCTTCCGGCGGGAAGCCGACCTTGTTGACCAGAATGTCGTAGGCGCGCTTGCAGATTTCGATCTTGCGCGGCGCGCTGTCGGCCTGGCCCTGTTCGTCGAACGCCATCACGACGACGGCCGCGCCATAACGCAGCACTTTTTTCGCATGTTCGATGAAGGCGCCCTCGCCTTCCTTCAGGCTGATGGAATTGACGACGCATTTGCCTTGGCAAGTTTTCAGGCCGGCCTCGATCACGCTCCATTTGGAAGAATCGATCATCACCGGCACGCGCGCGATATCGGGCTCGGCGGCGATGAGCGAGAGGAACCGCTTCATCGCGGCCTCGGAATCGATCAGGCCCTCGTCCATGTTCACATCGATGATCTGCGCGCCGTTTTCGACCTGATTGCGCGCGACTTCGAGTGCCGCTTCGTAATCATTCGCCGCGATCAGCTTGCGGAATTTGGCCGAACCCGTGATGTTGGTGCGCTCGCCGATATTCACGAAATTCGTGTCTGGCGTGAGCGTGAAGGGCTCGAGGCCGGCCAGCCGCAAATAACGCGGCTTTTCGGGAATGGCGCGCGGCGGCACATTCGCGATCGCTTCGCCGAACGCCTTGATATGGGCGGGCGTGGTGCCGCAGCAGCCGCCGATGATGTTGACGAGACCGGAGGTGGCGAATTCTTTCATCGTCGCGGCCATGGATTCGGGGCCATCATCGTAACCGCCGAATTCGTTGGGCAATCCGGCGTTGGGATGCGCGCTCACCAGCGTGTCGGCGCATTGCGAAAGCTCGTCGACATATTGGCGCAGTTCTTTCGCGCCGAGCGCGCAATTGAGCCCGATGGCGAAAGGTTTGGCGTGGCGCACCGAATGCCAGAAGGCTTCGGCGGTCTGGCCCGTGAGCATGCGCCCCGAAAGATCGGTGATGGTGCCCGAAATCCAGATGGGCAGCGTCACGCCGGATTCATCGAAAGCTTCTTCCACCGCATAGATCGCCGCTTTGGCGTTTAGCGCGTCGAATACGGTTTCGATCATGATGAGATCGGCGGCGCCTTCGATCAGGCCCAACGTTGCGTCCTTATAAGTTGCGCGCAGCTCGTCGAACGAGATGTTGCGGAAGCCCGGATCGTTCACATCCGGCGACAGCGACGCCGTGCGGTTGGTGGGGCCGAGCACGCCCGCGACCAGACGCGGGCGGGTGGGCGTGGATCTTTCGTCGCAAGCGGCGCGGGCGAGTTTCGCGCCTTCATGGTTCAATTCGCGCACCAGACGTTCGAGGCCGTAATCGGCCTGAGACACCGACGACGAATTGAACGTGTTGGTCTCGATGATGTCGGCGCCCGCATCGAGATAGGCGTAGGCGATCTCGCGGATGATCTGCGGCTGCGTGAGCGTCAGGAGATCGTTGTTGCCCTTGAGGTCGCGATCATGCGCGGCGAAGCGCGCGCCGCGGAAATCCTTCTCGCCCAGCTTGTAGCCCTGGATCATCACGCCCCAGGAGCCATCGAGCAGCAGGATGCGCTTCTTCGCTTGCGCCTTCAGCCATGCGATACGGTCGTTACGCGTGAAACTCATGGCAATTCCTTCCCGGCTTCCTGCATGCCGAGAATGCGGCAGGCGGCATAGGTGAGATCGGCCTGATTGAGCGTGTAGAAATGGAACTGGTCGAAGCCTTCGGCGCGCAATTGCTCTACCTGTTCGGCGAGCACGGCGGCGGCGATCAGGCGGCGCGTTTCGGGATCGTGGTCGAGGCCTTCATAGAGGTGCGTGAGCCATTGAGGCACGCTCGCGCCCGCTTTCGCGGCCATGCGCACAATGCCCTTGATGTTCGTCGTGGGGATCAGACCCGGCACGATGGGAATGTCGATGCCCTCGCGCGCGGCGGCATCGCGGAAGCGGGCGAACGCGGCATTGTCGAAACCGAATTGCGTCAGCGCACGCGTGGCGCCGGCATCGACCTTTTGCTTGAGCAATTGGATATCCTGCGTGGCGGACGCGGAATCGGGATGACGCTCGGGGTAAGCCGACACGCTGATTTCGAAGGGCGCGATTCTGCGGATGCCTTCGATCAGATCGCTCGTATAAGCATAACCTTCGGGATGCGGCGCGTAGGCGCCACCATCGGGCATGTCGCCGCGCAGTGCCACGATGTGGCGAATGCCGGCGTCCCAATAGCGTTTTACGATGTCATCGATCTCGCTCCGCGATGCGCCGGCGCAGGTGAGGTGGGCTGCCGGCGCGAGCGATGTCTCATCGACGATGCGTTTGACCGTCGCATGGGTGCGGTCGCGCGTGGAGCCGCCCGCGCCATAGGTCACCGAAACGAATTCCGGCTGAAGCGGTTCGAGGCGGCGGATGGAGCGCCACAATTGCTCTTCCATCTCCGCGGTTTTCGGCGGAAAGAATTCGAACGAGACTTTCAAAGGCCGTTCGTTGCCCGCGAGGCGCTTGAGACTCATGCCGCCTCCTTCGCGCGCGCGCGCTGAGGTGCGGCCGTGTTCGCGGCAACCCAGATTTTCACGATCAGTTTTCCGCCGCCGGAATGCGCATGGCCCGCCTCGGGCGCGATCGCTTCGGAGGCGAGCGATTTCAGCCCCGCCGCCTGGAACCAGCCCTGCACTTCGCGATCGGAGAAACCGAGGCGGCGGTGCTGCAGCTCGGTGCGCAGGAATTCGAGATCGTGGGGCGCGAAATCGGCGATGAGAATTCGCCCGCCCTGCTTCAGCACGCGCGCAGCCTCGGCGATCGCGCCTTGCGGGTCTTCCAGATAATGCAGCACCTGATGGAAGAGCACGGCATCGAAATCGCGCTCGGCAAACGGCAGCCGATAGACATCGGCAAGACGCACCTGACAATGCAGGATATGCGCGCGCGCGAGGCGGTCGCGCGCGATGGCGAGCATGTCGGGACTGGAATCGACGCCCACGCCGCGCTTGATATAGGGCGCGAGCAATTCGAGCATGCGGCCCGTGCCGGTGCCGGCATCGAGCACGCTGTCGATCGCGCCCTCGCGCGCCAGCCGCACGATGGCGTTCTCCACATCTTTCTCCGGCGCGTGCAGCGAACGTATGCGCTCCCAATCGGCGGCATTGGCCTTGAAGAAGGCCTGGGCCAGCGCGGCACGGGCCTCGCGGACGGCGGCCAGGCGCGCCCGGTCGGCGGCCATCGCCTCGGGATCGGCCAATTCCGCCAGAAGCCCGCCCAGCCTGGCAGCCGGGCCCGAGTCGGCGGCCCGGTAGAAGACCCAGCTCCCCTCCTTGAAGCGGGCCAGCAGGCCGGCATCGCCCAAGAGCTTGAGATGCCTCGATACTCTGGGCTGGCTCTGGCCGAGCACCTGGGTCAGCTCGCTGACGGTCAGCTCGGCTTCGCGCAGGATGAGGAACAGGCGCAACCGCGTCGGGTCGCCCGCCGCCCGGAGCATGGCCAGAAGTGGCTGCATCGCTGTCATCCTGTATCCTCTAGCATATAAACATATCTATATATGGTTATGCAATGTGGTGCAGACCTGCAACGAGGGTGCGGGAGACTGGCGGTGGGGCCACCGGCTCCCCATATCGTCATGCAACCGGAATATGGTAACCGTAGAAAAATGCCTTGCCTGCTCGATTCTGATGTGAACTCGTGATGCGGTATAAGAACGAGCCCTCGTGCGTTGGTGTCCGTTAAGACTGGGGAAGCGTAAAGCTGACTTGCGATCCATGAGGGCTCTGAGCGCCATCGTTATTTTTGCGGCCGGCCTTGTGCTGGCGGGATGCGCCACGTCGCCCGATTCGAGCGACACCAACGATCCCTTCGAGAACACCAACCGGCAGATCTTCGCCTTCAACATGAAGCTGGACCGCTACATCGTGAAGCCCGGCGCGGAGGCCTATGTCGACGTGGTGCCCGAGCCCGCGCGCGACGGCGTGCACAATTTCCTCACCAATCTCGATCTGCCGGTGACCTTCGCCAACGACGTGCTGCAGGGCGAAATGGAGCGCGCCGGCGAGACCTTCGGCCGGTTCACCGTCAATTCCACCATCGGCATCGGCGGCATCCTCGATCTGGCCACGCCGATGGGCATTCCCTACCACTCCGAGGATTTCGGCCAGACCTTGGGCGTCTATGGGGTGAACGAGGGCCCCTATCTCGTGCTGCCCTTCTTCGGGCCCGATCCGCCGCGCGATCTGACCGGGCAGGTGGTCGATGTATTTCTGGATCCCTTCACTTATGTGAAGTTGCGCGAACATGGCTGGTGGTCGGCGGGGCGGGCCACATTCAGCCTGCTCGACCTGCGCTCGCGCAATCTGGGCACGCTCGAGGGAATCGAGCGCAGCTCGGTCGATTATTACGCCTCCGTCAGGAGCCTTTACCGGCAATTGCGCAACAGTGAAATTCGCAACGGCAAGCCGGACGTGAAGGATCTGCCCAGTTTCTGAAAACGGGCCGCCACGAACTTGCCATAAGCCTCCGCGAGCATGAATATCCGAAGGCTTTGGCCATCAGGGATCGGAAATCATGAGCACTTTGCCTGGCATTCTGCGTTCGTCCTGGAGCCGGCTGACGGCGGGCGCCATCGTCATGCTGTTTGCGTTCGCCCAACCCGTGCTGGCCGCGGCGTCGCTGCCGCCCGCCTCGGCCGAGTCCTTCGTGCAGACCAATGTGGACAGGGGCCTTGCGATCCTCAGCAATCACCGCATTCCCGACGATGTGCGGCGCGAGCAATTCCGCGACTTCCTCACCAACCTCACCGACATCAAGCGCATCGCCATGTTCACGCTGGGAAATGCGCGGCGCACCGCCTCGCCCGCCGATGTGAACGCCTTCATCGATGCGTTCCGCGATTACGCGGTTGCCGTCTATGAATCGCGCCTCAACCAATATGCCGGCCAGTCGCTGAAAGTGACGGGCGCCACCGAGCGCGCGCCGGGCGATTTCATCGTGACGACCGTGCTGGTCGATCCGCTCGGCCAGGCCAAGAACGAAGAGCCCATCGAAGTCGATTTCCGCGTGCTCAACGACAACGGCCATTTCGTCGTGATCGATGCGAGCGTCGTGGGCGTGTGGCTCGCGATCGAGGAGCGCGACCAGTTCACCGCCTTCCTCGGGCAGAACAACAACAATTTGCCCGC
>DATIZS010000187.1:0-3152 GCA_035516955.1 Rhizomicrobium sp. | reverse complement strand
GAGCAGCGCGCCTGCTCCGGCAATCGTCGTGCGCGCGAGCTTCGCGGCGGCGGCGCGCGGCAGGCCTTCGGCTTCGGCGGCTGCGGTCATCGCCTCGGCCAGCAGGAAAACATATGCAGGGCCGGAGCCCGAGACGGCGGTTGCGGCATCGATCAGTGTCTCGCGCCCGAGCCAGACGGTTTCGCCCAGCGCCGCAAGGAGCTTCTCGGCGCGGGCGCGATCCTTGGCCGTGCATTTGGGCGACGCGTAGAGCGCGGTGATGCCGCGGCCGATGGCGCCGGGCGTGTTCGGCATGGCGCGCACGATGCGCGCTTTCGGACCCCACGCCTTCGATAACGATTCGATCGACGTGCCCGCCGCGATCGAGATCATCAGCGCACCCGAATCCGCGACCGGCTTCAGCGAAGCGGCTTCGGCTTTCAGCACCTGCGGCTTGAGTGCCACAATGCAGGCGGCCGGTGCGACGCCCGGCAATGCAGAGTGCAGCTTCGCCTGTTTCGCGAGTTTCTTGAGCGCGGATGACGGATTGGGCTCGACAATCTCGATCGGGCCGATCTTTCTCGCGATCCAGCCCCTCAGCAGCGCCGAACCCATGCGGCCGGCGCCGACGAGCAGGACCTCTACGCCTGCCCCACGCATTCGAGCACGGCGGCGGCAATGGCTTCTTCGGCGCTCTTTCCCGCCCACAGCACGAACTGGAAGGCGGGGTAGTAATATTCGCAGGCCTCCAGCGCCAGATTGAGCAGCGCCTCGCATTGCGAGTAGCTGACCATCGCGTCGGGGAAGATCATGGCGTGGCGGAAAACCAGCGTCCCCTCGTCCGGCCAGAGATCGAAATGGCCGATCCACATTTTGGCGTTCACATGCATCAGGAGGTTCGACACCTCCCGTCTGCGGCTGCCGTCGACCCGCATGTCGAAGGCGCTCGACAGATGCAGGGATTGCATGTCCTCCCGCCAGGTGAAGCAGAAATGGTGGTCGCACCAGCGCCCGGCCACCGACAGGTTCAGCTCGTCCCGCCCCGAGCGCTCGAAGGGCCAGCCATTGTCCTCCACGCTGCGCTCCAGCATGTCGAGCGGGTGGTGGGGTGCTAGGGTCTCTTCATCAAGGTGTGCGACAGACATTCCGGACTCCCCGACGCCGGGCGCGCAAAAACGAAGCACCCTGGACCAACCTGACACAAGATTTTGTGGTGGCACAAGAGTCCCCGCCCTAGCACTCACGGCAGGAGTCGAAAATTCACAGCTTTCCGGATTCCGGAATCGCCTTCAGGCGCGCCTCCAGTTCGGCGAGCCGCTTTTCCAGCCGCTCGTTCTCGGTTCGCGCGGCGGCAGCCATGGCCTTGACCGCTTCAAACTCCTCGCGCGGAACGAAATCCATGTCGGTCACCAGCTTCTCGAGGCGGTGGCGCATGAAGGTGTCCACCTCGGTGCGCACGCTTTGGGCCGCCCCTGCGGCATCGGTGAACAGGCGCGCGAGTCCGTCGAGGATGGGATTGTCGGTCTGCATCGGGCTATCCTACAAGGGCAAATGGCGGATGGCGAATGGCGAGTGGGCCCAATTCGCTATCCGCCACTCGCTTTTCGCCCGGTCCCCATGCACCAAGCCTATCTGATCTACCCCAATATCGACCCCGTGCTCGTCCATCTGGGGCCGTTCGCCATCCGCTGGTATGCGCTCGCCTACATTGCGGGCCTGCTGCTCGGCTGGTGGCTGATCCTGAAGATGCTGGCCCAGAAATCGCTGTGGGCGGGCCCGCCCTTCGATGGACGGGCCCCGGCCACCGGCGACCAGATCGGCGATCTCGTGGTGTGGGCGACCTTGGGCGTGATCCTGGGCGGACGGCTCGGCTGGGTGATCTTCTACGGCACGATCCTCTGCTCGGTGACGCCATCGGGCGGCATGTGCCTTCCCGACATCCGCAACGGTTACGGCGCGCTGCCCGGCGATTTCCTCGTCCACCCGCTGCGCATCGTCGCGGCCTGGACGGGCGGCATGTCGTTCCATGGCGGTCTGATCGGGGTGGCCGTCGCGCTCTATTATTTCTGCCGCGCGCGCAAGCTCGACGTCCTGAAAGTGGGCGATCTCGTCGCTTCGGTGGCGCCGGTCGGACTCTTCTTCGGGCGCATCGCCAATTTCGTAAACGGCGAATTGTGGGGCAAGACCACCGATGTCCCCTGGGCGATGGTCTTCTGCAATCACACGATCCGCAGCACCTTCGCAGGGCATTGCCCGGCAGGCACAGACCCGCGCCATCCGAGCCAGCTTTACGAGGCGGCTCTGGAGGGAATCGTCCTGTTCGCGATTCTGCAATTGGGTATTCGCATGTTCGGATGGCAGCGGCGGCCTGGACTGACGACCGCCATATTCTTTCTGGGCTACGGCATCTTCCGCGCTTTCGTCGAGATCTTCCGCGAGCCCGACGCGGCGTTTCTGGGCCCCGTCAGCATGGGACAGATGCTGTCGTTCCTGATGTGGCTTGTGGGCGCCTATTTCCTGTGGCGCGCCCTTCGGAAACCCGAGACGGCGCCGGCGTGAGCGGCCTCAAATCCCGTATCGCAAGGCTGATCGCGGCCGAGGGGCCGATTTCCATCGCGCAGTTCATGACCATTGCGCTGCACGATTCACATGACGGCTATTATGCGACGCGCGATCCCTTCGGCGCGCGCGGCGATTTCATCACCGCGCCCGAGGTGAGCCAGATGTTCGGCGAATTGATTGGGCTGTGGCTCGTGCAATGCTGGCGCGAGCAAGGATCGCCCTCGCCCGCCCGGCTGATCGAACTCGGGCCCGGCCGCGGCACGCTGATGGCGGACGCGTTGCGGGCGGCGAGGATCGTTCCGGAATTCCTGGATGCGATCGAGATCGTGCTGGTGGAAGCGAGCCCGGCGCTTCGAGAGATTCAGCGGGAACGGCTTTCCGGCCAGAAGATAAAGTGGATCGATCATTTCGATTCGGAAGCGCTCTCCGGCCGCTCGCTTTTTCTCATTGCCAACGAATTCTTCGACGCGCTGCCGATCCGCCAATATGTAATGACAGAACGCGGCTGGTGCGAGCGCATGGTGACGGCAAGAGACGGCGAACTGGAATTCGTGCTGGCGCCGGTGGCGGCGGCGGGCCTCGATCCCGGCGAAGCGGAAATCGGCGCCGTT
>DATIZS010000186.1:0-4026 GCA_035516955.1 Rhizomicrobium sp. | reverse complement strand
TGGGCGGATTGAGGAAATAATGGCCGCTCTTCTCGAAACCCGCGAGCGCGCCGAGCTCATGCGTGCGCCGCTTCATGTAGGAATGGCCGGTCTTCCAATATTCGGTGGTGGCGCCGTTCTTCTTCAGAACCGGATCGATCTCGTAGATGCCGGTCGATTTCACATCTGCAACAAATTTGGAATTTGGGAATCGCGTGGAGAGATCGCGCGCCAGCAGCACGCCCACCTTGTCCGCGAAAATCTCCTCGCCTTTATCGTCCACCACGCCGCAACGGTCGCCATCGGCATCGAAGCCGAGCGAGATTTCCACCTTGGCCTTTTCGCCCGCGCGCGCCATCGCCTCGAGCATATGGAGGTCTTCGGTGTTGGGATTGTAATTGGGGAAATTGTAATCGGGATTGCATTCGGATTCGATCACCTCCGCCCCGATGCGCCGGAGCGCCTCGGGCGCGAACAATCCCGCCGTGCCGTTGCCGCAGGCGACGAGCGCACGGATGGGCCGCGAAAGTTTGTGGCCCTTCGTCAAACCTTCGAGATAGGCTTCGCGAAAATTCTCCACGCGCCGGTAGCTTCCCCCGCCCCGCGGCTTTCCTTCGTCGTTCAATACGATCTCTTTCAGCCGCCCGATCTCATCGGGCCCGAAGGTGAGCGGCGGGGCCGCGCCCATCTTCACGCCCGTCCAGCCGTTTTCGTTGTGGCTCGCGGTCACGACGCCGAGCCCCGGACAATCGAGCGCGAATTGCGCGAAGTAGGCCATCGGCGTGGTGGCGAGCCCGATGTCGACCACTTCGCATCCCGCCTGCATCAGCCCGATGATCAGCGCCTGTTTGATGGAGAGCGAATAGGCGCGGTAATCATGGCCCGTGACCACGCGGGGGCGGATGCCGCGCTCGTGGAAATAGGTGCCGAGCCCGAGGCCGACCGCCTGAACGCCCGTGAGATTGATCTCTTTGCCGAACAGCCAGCGCGCATCGTATTCGCGAAAGCCGTTGGCGCTGACGAGCGGCTCGTCTTCATATTCGAAGCTGTTGGGTTTGAGGTTGCTCAGCGGTTTCATGCGTTCCGGCCGGGTGAGGTGGAGGGCCCCTCTATAACGGGCCATGCGGGAATTTTCGCCGCTTTGCCGCAAATTTTGCTTGGCATGGGAAATTCGTTTCCTACATATGGAATGTGTGATATATTTTCTTTTACACCATGAGTGCGTGGAAATGGCCGCCGACCCGACTTTGCTGAATTCCCAGGCTCTTGGCCGGCTGGCCGAGGCGCTGGAGCTGCCCGCCTTCGAGCGCGGCTGGGTCTGGCTCGCGGGCGCCGGCCCCGGCGATCCCGGGCTTATCACTGCGCTGGGTTTGCAAGCGATCGCATCCGCCGATGTCATTCTCTACGACGCGCTGGTGAACGAAAAGCTCCTCGGCCTGGCGCGCGGCGAATGCATATATGCCGGAAAGCGGAAGGGACAAGCCTCCGCCAAACAATCCGATATTTCGCGCAGATTGGTTTCGATGGCGCGCAAAGGCGCACGCGTGTTGCGCCTCAAGGGCGGCGACCCGTTCGTGTTCGGGCGTGGCGGCGAGGAAGCGCTGGCGCTGGCGCGCGCACGCATTCCATTCCGCATCGTGCCGGGCGTGACTGCCGGCATCGGCGGATTGGCTTATGCCGGAATTCCCGTGACGCATCGCGACACCAACCATGCCGTCACGTTCATCACCGGACATGGCGCCGGCGGCGGATTGCCCGCGCTCGACTGGGCGGCGGTCGCGAAGGGTTCTCCGACACTGGTGCTCTATATGGCGCTCGCGCATATCGAGGAAATCGCTGCGAAGCTGATGGAGGCGGGCCGCGCGGCGGACGAACCGGCCGCGATCGTGTCCGATGCGACATTTGCCAGACAGCATGTGCGCGTGACGACACTGGGCGAACTTCCGCGCGCCGCGAGGGAAAGCGGCGCGCCCGCGATCTTCGTCATCGGAGAAAATGTGCGCCTGCGCGAGGGCCTCGACTGGATCGGCGCGATGAGCGGCCGCCTGCTCGATCCCGATCCCTTGAAGCGCGAGCGGTTCAGCGACGCGTCGTAATAACTGTCATCCCGGCCAGCGTAGCGAAGCGGAGCGTGAGCCGGGACCCACCGGGACAATTTCACCGTGGGTCCCGGATCGGCGCTGATCGCGCCGTCCGGGATGACAATCTATTTTGCAATTCCTGCCTCACTTTCGCCCGCTCCGCATCGCTCATGCTTCCCCAGCGCGCGATCTCATCCAGCGTGCGCCCGCAGCCGGTGCAGATGCGCGCGACCGGGTCCATCGTGCAGACCTTGATACAGGGCGACTGAATCACGTCATCCGATCTTGAAGACGCAGAATTTGTTGCCGTCCAGATCGCGGAAATAGGCGCCATAGAAGGTGTCGCCGCGCAGGCCCGGCGCGCCTTCGTCGGCGCCGCCGGCGGCCAGCGCATCGGCATGGACCTTGTCCACCGCTTCGCGGCTGGGCGCGGCCAGCGCCACCATCGTGCCGTTGCCGCCGCTCGCCGCTTTGCCGTCATAGGGCATGCACACCGCCAGCATCGGCCCCTTGCCGCTGCCATAGCCCTGCATGCGCTCCATCGTCATGGTGCGCTTGCCGTCGAGGCCCATAAGCACGGTATCGAAGAACTTCTTCGATTTCTCGAAATCGTTGGCTCCGATCGTGACGTAGCCGATCATGTCTATCTCCCGCTTGGCAATTTGTTGAAGGGAACATCCTTGTCGACGCGCACATCCTGCGGCAGGCCGAGCACGCGCTCGGCGATGATGTTGCGCAGGATCTCGTCGGTGCCGCCGGCAATGCGAAGGCCCGGCGCGCCCATCCAGCCGCCCTGGAATGCGCCATGGGCGGGCGCATCGTCGCCTTTGAGCGCGCCCGCCTCGCCCTCGATCTCCATGGCGAAGGCGGAAAGGTCCTGCAGCTTCGGCGCGACCACGATTTTCGCGATCGACGCTTCCGGCCCCGGCTGCTGCCCGCGGCTAAGCGCCGTCATCGTGCGATAGGTCGTGTATTTCAACCCGGCGGAGCGCACATACCAGTCGGCGATACGTTCGCGCACCGCTGCATTTTTCAGCGCTGGCCCGTCTTCGAGTTCCAGCGCACGCGCCAGCGCGATCAGCTCGGGCACGTCGAGCGAACCGCCCGCGCCGCCGCCGACTGCGAGGCGCTCATGCATCAGCGTGGTCAGCGCCACCTGCCAGCCCTGCCCTACTTCGCCCAGCCGTTGCGAATCCGGAATCTTCACGTCGGTGAAGAAGACTTCGTTGAAGCCGCTTGCGCCGCTCGCCTGTTTGATGGGGCGCACTTCCACGCCCGGCGCTTTCATCGAAAGGTAGAACATAGTCAGGCCCTTGTGCTTGGCCACGTTCGCATCGGTGCGGGTGAGCAGGATTCCGTAATCGGAAATCTGCGCGCCGGTCGTCCAGATCTTCTGGCCGTTCACCACCCATTCGTCGCCGTGTTTCTCGGCGCGCGTGCGTAGGCCCGCCACGTCCGATCCGCCCGCCGGTTCGGAGAACAGCTGGCACCAGATCTCATCGCCCATCAGCGCGGGCTTGACGTAACGCCCGATCGATTCCTTCGAGCCATAGGCCATCAGCGTGGGAATGCACATGCCGAGCCCGATGGCGAAGGGATTGTTGCCGCCCACGCCCATCCTGCCCTCTTCCTGATTGAAGATGACCTGCTGGATCGGCGTTCCGCCATAGCCGCCCACTTCCTTGGGCCAGGTGATGCGCGCGTAACCGGCGGCCGCCTTCTTGGCCTGCCAGGCGCGCTGCGCCTTCAGCCATTCGCGCCCGCCGCGCTCGCCCAGCATGTCGCCGGCGTCGTCGCGCCAATTGGGCGCGTTGGCCTCCAGCCATTTCTTCACCGCGCTGCGGAATTCGGCTTCTTCCTTGGTGTCTTCGAAATTCATTGTTGTCGTCCTCAGGAGTCAAAAAAGGGTTTCACGCGGAGACAAAACACATTCGTCATCGCCCGCTTTATGCGGGCGATCCAAGTT
>DATIZS010000185.1:0-11459 GCA_035516955.1 Rhizomicrobium sp. | reverse complement strand
AACGATCATTTGCAATATGCGATAACCTGGCTCGCGCTGGCCGAGGTGCTGCTCATCATGTATTTCGCCTATCATCGCTCGCATGGGCGGTTTTCGGTCCGTTTCCGGAAGTGAGGCATGCGCTACGTCAGCACCAGAGGGATTTCGCCCGCGAAGGGCTTCACCGAGATCCTGCTTTCCGGGCTCGCGAGCGATGGCGGGCTTTTCATGCCCGAAGCCTGGCCGCGCATGTCGATCGGCGGGGAGACTTATGTGGAAGCGGCGCGGAAGATCCTCGGCGCGTTCGCCGGCGATAGTTTTTCGTCCGGTGAATTGAGAGAGGATATCGAATCCGCTTACGCCGGTTTCGATACGCCCGAAATCGCGCCGCTGATCGAGATCGCGAAGGATCGCTATCTGCTGGAGCTGTTCCATGGCCCCACGCTCGCCTTCAAGGACATCGCGATGCAGGTGCTGGGGCGCTTGTTCGCCCGCGCGCTGGCGAAGCGCGGCGGGCGCGCGACCGTGATCGTTGCGACATCGGGCGATACTGGCTCGGCTGCAATCGCAGCGCTCGGCGGCTTGCCGAACATCGATCTGTTCGTGATCCATCCGCATAATCGCGTGAGCGACGTGCAACGCCGCCAGATGACGGCCTCGCCGCACGGAAACGTTCACAACATCGCCCTCGAAGGCACGTTCGACGACGGCCAGGCCATCGTGAAGGCGCTGTTCGCCGATTCCGGATTCGCGGCGAGACAGAATCTCACCGCCGTCAATTCCATCAATTTCGCCCGCATCGCGGCGCAAAGCGTCTATTACTTCACCGCCGCCGCGAAGCTGAAGGCGCCGCCCGTCTTCGTCGTGCCCACCGGCAATTTCGGCGACGTCTTCGCGGGCGAAGCGGCCGGGCATTTGGGCCTCGCCATCGAGAAGCTCGTAATCGCCACCAACGCGAACGACATCCTCGCCCGTGCGCTCGCCACCGGCACCTATGCGCCGGGCGCGGCGCACGCGACGCTTTCTCCGTCGATGGATATCCAGGTCGCGAGCAATTTCGAGCGCGCATTGTTTGAGGCAAGCAATCGTGATGCGGCCTGGGTGCGCGAGGCGATGCAATCATTCGCGCGCGAAAAAAAGCTCGTCATTCCGCCGAAGGCTCTGGGAAATCTGCGCGCACGTTACACGGCCTCCGCCGTCGATGATTCAAAAACGCTCGAAACCATCGCGCGCATCCACAAACAGACCGGCCGGTTGATCGATCCCCACACCGCCGTGGCTGCCGCGGCCGCGGAGAAGATCGAGGCCAAAGGTCCGGTCGTGATCCTGGCGACCGCCCATCCCGCCAAATTCCCCGATGCCGTAAAAAAAGCCACCGGCCAAACCCCGCCCTTGCCCCCGCACATGGCGGACCTTTATGAAAAAGAGGAGCGGATGAACGTTCTGCCGAACGGGCTGGCAGCGATCCGGGGCTTCATCGAGGACAGAACGGCGCATCCATGAATGTCGAAATAATAAAACTTTCCAACGGGTTGACGGTCGTGACCGACCCCATGCCGGGCCTCCAGAGCGCGGCCCTGGGGGTGTGGGTCCGTTGCGGCGCCCGCCATGAGACGAGGCCCCTGATGGGCATCTCGCACATGCTGGAGCACATGGCCTTCAAGGGAACGACGCGCCGCTCGGCCCGCGCGATCGCCGAAGAGATCGAAGCGGTCGGCGGCTATATGAACGCCTATACCAGCCGCGAGCAGACCGCCTTCCATTTGCGCATGCTGAAGGACGATGTGCCGCTCGGCGCCGACATCCTAGCCGACATTCTTTCGCATCCCACTTTCGAGCAGAGCGAACTCGAACGCGAACGCGGCGTCGTGCTGCAGGAGATCGGCCAGGCGCGCGACACGCCCGACGACATCATCTTCGATCATCTGCAATCGGTCGTGTATCCCGATTCCGCGATGGGCTGGCCGATCCTGGGCGAGAACGAAACCGTTTCCGCCTTCACGCGCGAGGATCTGAAGACCTATATGGGCGCGAATTACCGCGCCGGCGGCATGGTGTTCATCTCGTCGGGTGCGGTGAACCATGCGGAGATGGTGAAACTCGTCGGGGAAAAATTCGCCGATCTGAAAACCGGCGATGCGCCCGCCTCGCTCGCACCCGCTTACGGCGGCGGCGATCTGCGCCTCAGCGAGGATCTCGAACAGGTCCATGTCACTTTCGCCTTTCCGGGCATCGCCAGCGCCGATCCCGACATCTTCGCGGCGCAGGTTTATGTCACCGCGCTGGGCGGCGGCATGTCGTCGCGGCTCTTTCAGGAAGCGCGCGAGAAGCGCGGGCTTTGCTATTCGATCTATGCCTTCGCCCATTCCTTCTCCGATGGCGGCTTCATCGGCATCTATGCGGGCACGGGCGAGGGCGAGGCGTCGGAAATCTCCGCCGTCGTCGCGGGCGAAATGGCAGCCCTTGCCGCAAAGCCCACGCCGGAAGAAATCGCCCGCGCCAAGGCGCAATTGAAATCGGGATTGCTGATGGGGCTCGAGCGCCCGTCCAACCGCACCGAACAGATCGCCGGACAATTGCTGGCTTACGGCCGCGTGCTTCCGGTGGACGAACTCATCGCCAAGCTCGATGCGGTCGACGAATCCGCGATCCGGCGCTTCGGCGAGCGGCTGATGAATGCTGGAAAGCCGAGCCTCGCCGCCCTCGGTCCCATCGGCAAACTGGAATCCTACGACGACTTCGCTGGCCGATTCGGCGCATCGCGCAGAGCCGCCGAATGAATACCGGCCCCATGGCGTTCATGCGGGGCCTCACATTTCCGGGCGGCCAGCAACCCATCATCCGCGGCAATGGAGTCTATCTGCGCTATCCGCGCGTGAGCGATTATCTGCAATGGTCGAGGCTGCGCGGCGACAGCCGCACGTTCCTGGAACCGTGGGAGCCGGTCTGGGCAACCGACGAGCTCAGCAAAGGTGCCTTCCGCCGCCGCCTCAAGCGCTATCAGCGCGAAACGCGGCAGGATACGGCCTATGCGTTCTTCGTCTTCCGCGCGCGCGACGATGCGCTGCTCGGCGGCTGCACGCTCTCCAATGTGCGCCGCGGCGTCACGCAATCCTGTGCGCTCGGCTATTGGATCGGCGAGCGATTCGCGCGCCAGGGCTACATGTTCGATGCGGTGAAGGCGCTCATCCCCTTCATCTTCGCGACGCTGGGCCTGCATCGCATCGAGGCGGCCTGCCTTCCGGCGAATCAGCCTTCGCGCAATCTTCTCTCCAAGGCGGGCTTCCGCGAGGAGGGGCTGGCGCGGCGCTACCTGCAGATCAACGGCGAATGGAAGGATCACGTTCTCTTTGCTTTGCTCGCCGACGAAGCGCCGTTACGCTGAACCATTGGGGCGGGAGCGAGTTTGCGCAAAGCCATTGTCCTCATTCTGGGATTGTGTTGGGCGCTTTTCGCCGCGGCGGCGGATGCCCAGCAGCAGCGTGTGGATTTCGATTCGCCCTCTTCAGTGATCGAGCTCAAGCCGGCGCTCACGCCCTATCACGCCTCCACCGCGCCCGAGCGCGACGGCTCGCGCTGGTACATGGTGCTGATCGTCAACAATTCGGTGAAGGCGAGTGCGCGCGTGCTGGTGGCGGGCGAGCCCGCCAATGCCGCCCTTCATTTCTTTCCGCGGCCGATGCGGCCTGCGATCGAGCAGGTGGCGAGTTCGGATGCCGGCATCGCCGTCGAGCGGGCCCGCGCGCTCGGCCGCCATGCCTTCCGCGTCATCGTCCCGCCCGCGACCAAGGCGGCGCTCGCCATCCGCCTCTCCAATACCGACACGCGGCCGTCACTGCTCGCCTGGACAGAGCCCGCGCTCGTCGCCAACAACCGTAACCTTTCGGTCTTCATGGCGGCGGTCGCCGGTCTGATCGCGGCGGCGTTCGCCATCACCGCCGGGCTTGCCGTCATGACGGCGCATCCCGCGCCCCGCTGGGCGGCGTTCGCGCTGCTGGCCGTGCTGTTCGGGCGCATCTCCACCACCGGCATGCTCGATTCGGGATGGATCACGGCCGTGGGCGGGCCCTACGGGCTGCAGGCGATGTTCGCAGGGCTGGCGCTCGCCGCCGGCGCACGGCTCGCCGATGTCGTGGCGCCGGTGCAGAGCACGCTCAGGACCTATTTCCGGTGGGGAATTCTCGGCCTCACCGGGCTTTCGCTGCTGGCCTTCGTGGGATTTCCCGGAGCGACGCTCGCGCTCGATCCCATCGTCGTATTCGGAACGGCCGGCGTCTCGGCCTATCTGGTGCATGAGGGCCGCCGCGGCGTTCA
Source organism: Rhizomicrobium sp. (assembly GCA_035516955.1). Taxonomy (GTDB): domain Bacteria; phylum Pseudomonadota; class Alphaproteobacteria; order Micropepsales; family Micropepsaceae; genus Rhizomicrobium. The sequence goes on along the minus strand of DATIZS010000185.1, from coordinate 7,166 downwards.
GGCCGCCCGCGTGATCGCGCCGAGTGCGGCCGTGTTCGCGCTCGTGACGCTGGCGGGCGCGGTGGCGGCGCTGGGAGGTTTTCGCGACAATCCCCTCGCGCCCAGCATGATCGGCGGCTTCGACGCGGCGGGCGCGGTGCTGCTCGCGCTCGCCATTTCGGCGGGCGAGGGCATCGCGATCCTGCCGGGCTTCCGTCCGGCGCCGAAAGAACCCGCGCCCGCGCCGCGCCGCGAGACCTTCGCCAATCCGGCGGCACTCGCGATCGGCGCGGCCTTGCAGGGCGTGTTCGATCTCGATCTGCGCAGCGATCTGTTGCGTATCTCCGCCGATGCCGCGCGCCTCGTCGGTCTCGCCAAGGAAGCGGCGATGCCGCACGCCGCATGGCTCAAGCGCGTGCATGAAGACGACCGCAACACCTACGCCCGCGCCATCGCCGATTACGCCGCCCATCCTGGCCGCGCCTTCCGCATGGAATTTCGCGCCCGCACCGAAAGCGGCGATTATCCGTGGTTCGAATTGCGCGCGACCATGATGGGCGAGGTTGGGCACGCGGTCCGCTGCCTCGGCCTCATCGCCGATGTCTCTGCGCGCAAGCAATCCGAAACGGGCACCGAGCGCACTGATCCGCTCACCGGCCTCGGCAATCGTGTCGCCCTGATGGAGGAACTCGACCGGCTGGGCGGCGGGCTCAAGGCTGCCGCCTTCGCGCTCGTCGATATCGACCGCTTCAAATCCATTCATGCGAGCCTGGGCGATGCGGGCGCCAACGAAATCCTGACGGGCTTTGGGGCGCGGCTCTCCAGGCAATTCGCCAAGAGCGCGCAGATCTTCCGCGTAGGCGGGGATTCCTTTGCGCTCCTCTTCGCGGGCGGCGCCAAGCCGGATGCGGTCGCGGCGAGCCTCGTCAGAGTCTGCGCCGAGCCGTTTCCGCAAGGCGCGCGCAAGATCTTCGCGCCCGCAGCCGCCGGCATCGCCACGGGCGCGGACGCCTTCGATCCGTTCGAGCTCCTGAAAAATGCCGAGCTCGCATTGTTGCAGGCCAAGCGCTCAGGCGGCGGCTGCACGCGCAGCTATTCGCGCGATCTGGAGGCGCTGGCGCCCGGCGATGCGGTGGCGCTCGAGGCCGATCTGCGCAAGGCGCTCGAGGAGAAGCAGCTCGACATTTATTACCAGCCCATCATCCGGCTTTCGGATGGAACCGTCGCTGGTTTCGAGGCGCTGTTACGCTGGCATCATCCGGCGAAGGGATTGGTGACGCCGTCGGGATTCATCCCCCATTCCGAAGAGACGGGATTGATCGTGGCCCTGGGCCGTTTCGCGCTCGAGCGCGCGGCGTCCGATATCGCGCGCTGGCAGCATTATTTCCCCATCGATCCACCCCTCTTCGTCAGCGTCAATGTCTCGCGCCGCCAGCTTCGCGACGCCGACTTCGAGAAATATCTGCGTGCGCTGATGGCCAAGGCGGCCGTTTTGCGCGGCGCGCTCAAGCTCGAAGTCACCGAAAGCGCGCTCGCCGCTTGCGAGGACTTACGCCCCATTCTCGAACGTCTGCGCGCGCTGGGCGCGGGCCTCGCCATCGACGATTTCGGCACCGGCGTCTCCGCGCTCAGCCAGCTCAAGGACATTCCCTTCGACACGCTGAAGATCGATCAGAGTTTCCTGAAGAACCGCGGGCGCGACGGCGCGGTGGTGCTGGGCTCGATCGTGAATCTGGCGCATGAGCTCAAGCGCGCGGTCGTCGCGGAGGGCGTGGAAAGCGAGGGTGACGCGCAATGGCTGAAGGAGCTGGGCTGCGAATACGCGCAAGGCTTCCATTTCAGCCAGCCGCTCGCGCCGTCGGACGTGCTCGATTACATCGCGCGCAATTTCCGCGCCTCAGGCGCGCCCGGCCTGGGCGGAGAGGCCGGAAACGTCGATGCCTAGCCGGGACAGCGCGCTCGCCCATTTGGTGTCGAGACCGGTATCGAACAGGATCTCCGTATCGGCCTCGCAGTGGATCCAGCCATTGGCGCGGATTTCGTCCTCGATCTGGCCGGCGCCCCATCCCGCATAGCCGAGCGCGAAGATCGATTTCGCCGGGCCTCTGCCTTCGGCGATCGCGCGCAAGATATCGATCGTGGCGGTGAGCGAAATATCCTCGGTCACGGGCAAGGTGGCGTCGTTGCTCTGGTATTCGCCCGAATGCAGCACGAAGCCGCGCCCTGTCTCGACAGGCCCGCCATAGAGCACGGGAAAATCGGGCGTCTTCGGGCTCGAATGGATTTCGAGCTTCTGCACGAGATCGCGGAAATTCAGCCCTTCGATCTGCTTGTTGATGATGAGGCCCATGGCGCCGGTCGAGAGCGAATGCGCGCAGACGAAGATCACGCTCTTCTCGAAGCGCGGATCGGGCATGCCGGGCAGCGCGATCAGGAGCTTGCCCTCCAGGAAACTCTCGCCTTCGACCGCGCGCGGGTGATCCTTTGAGGCCATGATCTTAAGGTAACACCTTATGGCGCGCATTCCAGCCTCGATTGTCCCCTTTCCGGTTGCGCGGCCATGGGCTAAAAGCGGCCGGACGAACGAGGAGAAAGTCATGACGATCAAAGTGGGCGACAAGGTTCCGTCGGCGACGCTGATGCAGATGAAGGGCGGCGCGCCGCAGCCGGTGAAGACCGACGATTTCTTCGCGGGCAAGAAGACCGTGGTGTTCGGACTGCCCGGCGCCTTCACGCCGACCTGCTCGGCCAAGCATTTGCCGGGCTTCGTCCAGCATGCCGAGAATCTCCGCGAGAAGGGCGTCGATCAGATCGCCTGCGTCTCGGTCAATGACGCATTCGTCATGGGCGCCTGGGGCGAGAACCAGCACGCCGGCGACAAGGTCGCCATGCTGGCCGACGGTAACGGCGATTTCACCCGCGCGCTCGGCCTCGAAATGGATGCCTCGCGCTTCGGCATGGGCAAGCGCAGCCAGCGCTTCTCGATGATCGTGGACAATGGCGTGGTGAAGGCGATCAACGTCGAAGAGCCGGGCGCGTTTTCGGTCTCGAGCGCCGAACACGTCCTGAAGCAGCTCTGAGCGGATCGGAATCGCTCCGATTCTGGAATCGTCATGGCCGGGCTTGCTTGCCCGCCGAAGCTGAAAGCGCAGGCGGGTCCCGGCCATCCATATCCTCCGTTTACAAAGGCGTTTATGGATGGCCGCCACGGGGGCGGCCATGACGGCTTTGATTGTGTTTCGAACTGAGATCGAACGGCTAGCCCTTCGGCATCGCGGCGCGCGCGAGCGCATCGGCGCGCTCGTTTTCGGGATGGCCGGTGTGCCCGCGCACCCATCGCCAATGGACGTCGTGTCCGTTGACCGCCTCGTCGAGCGCGCGCCAGAGATCTTCGTTCTTCACCGGCTTCTTGTCGGCGGTCTTCCAGCCGTTCGATTTCCAGCGCTTCAGCCATTGCGTCACCCCGTCGATGACGTAACGGGAGTCGGTATGGACGATCACCGTCGACGGCTTCTTGATCGAAACGAGCGCGCGGATCACTGCCGTCATCTCCATGCGGTTGTTGGTGGTGGCGCGTTCGCCGCCCGAGATTTCCTTTTCATGCGCGCCCGAACGCAGGATCGCGGCCCATCCGCCCGGCCCGGGATTGCCCGAGCAGGCGCCGTCCGAAAAGATTTCGATCCTTTCGCTCACAGCCCGTATTCCTCCGCCGCCTTGACGCCCAGATGAAAGCGCAGGCGCCGCGCGAATTCGCGCGGGTCCTTGGGGCGCACAAGCGCATTCGAATCGTGATTGAGCCAGTCATAAGCCCGCGTCAGCAGAAAGCGTAAGGCCGCGCCCCGCGCCAGGACGGGCAGGGCGGCGCGTTCGTCATCGTGCAATTTGCGATGGCGCTGATAGGCGCCGATCAGCGCCTGTCCCTTGGTGAGATTGAACGCGCCATCCGTCTCGAAGCACCAGGCGTTCAGCATCACGGCGAGGTCATAGGCATAGGCATCGTTGCAGGCGAAATAGAAATCGATCAGGCCGGAGACTTTTCCGTCGATGAAAAGAACATTATCGGGAAAAAGATCGGCATGGATGATCCCGCCCGGCAATTCCTCCGGCCAGTCGCGTTCGAGCGCGCCCAGGGTGGACGAAATCAATTCGCGCAATCCCGGCTGGATCTCGTCGGCGTGAAGCGCGATCGCTTCGGCGAGCCTCTTCCAGCCCGAAAGCGAGAGCGCATTCTCGCGGCTCAATGCGAAATCCGCGCCTGCCGCATGCAGCGCTGCGAGCGCCGCACCGGCTTCGGCGCAATGCGCGGCTTCGGGTTTCCTGAGCGATACGCCGTCGAGGAAGGTCAGGATCGCGGCAGGCCTTCTGTTGATGACAAGGGATTGCGCGCCGTCGCGGCACCTGACCGGAACGGGACATGCGATCCCGCGCGCCGCCAGATGCTCCATCAGGCCGAGGAAAAACGGCAAGTCATCCTCATGCACGCGCTTTTCATAGAGCGTGAGGATGTAGCCGCCCCGATCGGTCTGCAGATGGAAATTGGAATTCTCGACGCCTTCGGCGATGCCCTTGAAGCTCCGCGCGCGGCCGATGTCGTAGGTTTCGAGCACGCGGTCGATATCTTCGGCGGAAACGTCGGTATAGACGGCCATCGCGCCCTCACACCGCCAATGCGCGCGGCACGTTGAAGGCGATGTTCTCGTAGGTGACCGCCTTTTCCTCCACCTCGAGATCGAAGCGCTCGCGGAACGCGGCGATCACTTCCTCGACCAATATTTCCGGCGCCGATGCGCCCGCCGAAAGCCCCACCACGCGCGCATTCTTGACCAGCCGCCAGTCGATGTCGCTCGCGCGCTGGATGAGCCGCGCGTCCTTCGCGCCGGCGCGGCTGGCCACTTCCACCAGCCGCATCGAATTGGACGAATTGGGCGCCCCGATCACGAACACGATATCGGCCCGGTCCGCGATCGCCTTCATCGATTCCTGCCGGTTGGTGGTGGCGTAGCAGATGTCTTCCCTGCGCGGATCGGCCATCTCGGGAAAGCGCCGCTTGAGCGTGGCGATGATCTCGGCGGTGTCGTCCACCGAGAGCGTCGTCTGCGTGATATAGGCGAGCCGCGAAGGATCGGCGGGCGCGAACGCCTTCGCATCCTCCACCGTCTCGATCAGCGTGATCGCGCCGTCCGGCAATTGCCCCATCGTGCCTTCGACTTCGGGATGGCCGGCATGGCCGATCAGCACGATGGCGCGGCCCGCGCGGTAATGCCGCTCGGCTTCCATATGCACTTTGGAAACCAGCGGACAGGTCGCATCCACATAGATGAGCTTGCGGCGCCTGGCTTCCTCCGGCACCGATTTGGGCACGCCATGGGCCGAGAAGATTACGCGCGCGTCATCCGGCGCGGCGTCGAGTTCATCGATGAAGACCGCGCCCATCTTCTCCAGCCGCTCGACGACGAAACGGTTGTGCACGATCTCGTGGCGCACATAGACGGGCGGACCGAATTTGGCGAGCGCAAGCTCCACGATTCGGATCGCCCGGTCGACGCCCGCGCAGAAACCTCTGGGGGCGGCAAGCAGCAGCGTCAGCTGCGGCTTTGCGCCTTGTGGGCTTGTCGGTTGCGTGCTTCCCATGGACAGTCCGCTTGGCTACAGTCCCGCGCCGCTTTTCCAGGGCGGCATTCGAGGAAAGGGCCGGGGCTTCCGAAAAGTCAAGCGGTACCGGTCCGTTAACGCCCCCGCGCGCGCTTTGCGCAGATTTGGTGAGTTCATGCCGGCAAGATTTGCGAGTTTTGTCCTTCTTTCGGGGTGCGCGGCCGTGCTCATGGGCTGCACCACGACGGACGACGACAAATGCCCGCTCGCCTCCTCGCTCGTGGACACGGCCTCGATCACGGAGCTCGCGCAGGATCAGCACCCGCTCTTCACCGCGCAGATCTTCAAAGTGTCGGCCGATTGCGACATCGAGAAATACGACCACACGGTGAGCTCCAGCCTCGACATCGAATTCACCGCCACGCGGCCCTCCACGGGCGGGCCGGACGGTTTCGATGCGCCTTATTTCGTGGCGGTGACGCTGGGAAACCGCATCCTCTCCAAGCACGAATACACCGCGCATTTCTCCTTCGATCCGGGTGCCACGACCGCGAGCCTCTCCGAATCGCGCAACTCGCCCACCGTCCATATGGAGAAGGGCAAACAGCCCTATGATTACGCGGTTCTGGTGGGCTTCCAGCTCACCCACGCCCAGCTCCAATATAACCGCACCGTCGGGCGCTACCCGAAATGAAGCCGCTCGCCCAGGAACTGACGGCGATCGCGGCGGACGCTTTCGCCGCCGAGGGACTGTCGCCCGAATTCGGAACCGTGCAGGTCTCTGACCGGCCCGATCTGGCGCAGTTCCAGTGCAACGGCGCGCTTTCCGCCGCCAAACAGGCGAAGAAGAATCCGCGCGAGATCGCGCAGAAAATCGCCGGGCGCCTCAAGGCCAATCCGATCTTCGCGAAGGTCGATATCGCGGGCCCCGGCTTCATCAATCTCGATCTGACGGATGATACGCTGGCAAGCCGCATCGGCGCGCTCGCGAAGGACAAACGTCTCGGCGCGCCCGAAACCGGCAAAGGCAAAACGGCCGTCATCGATTTCGGCGGGCCCAATGTCGCCAAGCCCATGCATGTGGGGCATTTGCGCTCCTCCATCATCGGCGATTGTCTGCAGCGTCTGATGCGCGCCAATGGCCGGCGGGTGGTGAGCGATGTGCATCTGGGCGATTGGGGCCTGCAGATGGGCCAGCTCATTTCGGAGATCGGCCGACGCGGGATCGCGCCGGTTTATTTCGACGCGAATTTCAAGGGTCCGTACCCGGATCGCTCGCCCGTGACCATGGACGATCTGGAAGAGATCTATCCGGTCGCCGCCGCCGCCTGCAAAACCGATCCGGCGCGGCTCGAAGAAGCACGCGCGGCCACCGCCGAGCTCCAGGCGGGCCGGCCGGGCTATCGCGCTCTCTGGCAGCATTTCGTGAATGTGTCGGAGGAGGGGTTGACGCGCGAATTCGCGAGCCTCGGCGTCCATTTCGATCTCTGGAAAGGCGAATCGAGCGTCGATGCGCTGATCCGGCCCATGATCGGCGATCTGAAAAAGCGCGGGTTTGCCGTGATGAGCGAAGGCGCGCTCGTCGTTCCCGTCGC
>DATIZS010000184.1:0-10205 GCA_035516955.1 Rhizomicrobium sp. | reverse complement strand
GTAGCGGCGCGCGATCGCATGCGCGGCGCGATCCATTTCGGCGCAGTCGATGCGCCTGACGACGCTTGACGGGCCCGTGGCGTTCACTGCGGCTGCGACATCGGTGTGGATCATGCCCTTGATTTCGCCGCGCCAGCAGGAAAAGGCGGTGGTTGCTGGATTTCCGGGAATGAATTCCTGGATCGAGATATTCGCGGGCGCGGGCCTGGCGATGGCGGCCATCAGATGATGGGCATCGCTCCTCAAGACCGCGCGCGCCAGCGAGCGCAGCGGCGAGACGGGCTCCGACAGCCTGCGATAGACGGCGCGCGCCTGCTCGCGGCTTTCCACGATGGCGACGCCGTCGCCGCCCCAGCTTCCATCCGATTTCACGACCGCGGGCAGGCCCAGAATATCGAGCGCGGCATCGAGCTCGGATTCGCGCGAAAGCGAGATCGTCTTCGGCGCGGCGATGCCGAGGCCGTCGCATCCGGCCATGAAACGGCCCCGCGACATGATCTGCGCATAATTCTCGAGGTCGCCCAGCGAGCGCGCGATGCAGGACGCTTCGCGCGTGTCCGGCTCGAGCGCATAAAGGCGCAACATGTGCTGCACGGCGCGGTCATCGCAGGGGATCACCAGATCGGGCCGTGAAATCGACAGCGCATCGCGCAAAGACATGATCGGCGAAAGCGCACCATAGGCATGGCGCAGGTTCACATAGCGGCTGTGGCGCACCGGGGCTTCGGGGGGGCAAAGCACGTCCACATGGCAGCCGAACCGGTTGAGGCCGCTGGCGATCCGCGCCGTGGCCGGCCACTCCATGGTTGCAGCGAGGAGGACTTTCAACCGCATTGGGCAAACCTAATGCTGCAAACATCAACGGACTGTAAATGCATTCTTCCTGCCAAGTGCGCGTTGGCACGAAACGTGGAGAAACGCTGGTGTCGAAAGTATCGGGCGGCAAATCGACTGTACCGTTTCGGGAATTTGTCGCGCATCGGGACTGACGGAAGCGGGCTTCTGTTTCACCTCTGGAATCTGTCCATGACCAACATTTGCGATGTGGCGATCATCGGCGCGGGGCCTTACGGCCTTTCGCTGGCCGCCCACCTGGCCGAAGCCAAGATCGATTTCCGCATTTTCGGCAAGACGCTCGAGAGCTGGCGCGAGCACATGCCGATGGACATGCTGCTCAAATCCGAGGGCTTCGCATCCAGCATTTCCGCGCCGGGCGGCGTGGGCAGCCTGAGCGGCTATTGCGCGGCGCGCGGACTTCCCTACGCCGACGAAGGCAAGCCTGTGCCGCTCGATCTCTTCAACGCCTATGCGAGCTGGTTCCAGAAACGCTATGTGCCGCAGGTCGAGGAGACCCATGTCGCGAGCGTGGCGCGCAACGGACAAGGCTTCGCCCTCGAACTCGAAACCGGCGAGCGGCTGACCGCGAAATATGTCGTGATGGCGGCGGGCATCACATGGTTCGCCCATACGCCGATCGCGCTGCGCTATCTGCCCGACTGGGCGGCCTCGCATTCCTATGCCCATCGCGACGTCTCGCGGTTCAAGGGCCGCGACGTGGCGGTTCTGGGCGCCGGCGCATCGGCCATCGATCTCGCCGCACTTCTCACCGACAGCGGCGCCAATGTGCAGATCATCGCGCGCGACGAAAGCGTGCGCTTCCATGCGGCGCCCGCGGACGCGACGCCGCTCAAACGCATCGGCAATCCGCGCTCGGGGATCGGGCCGGGATGGCGCAGCTTCTTCTGCGCCAACATGCCGCTCGCCTTTCATCGCCTGCCCGAGGCGCTGCGCTTGCGCATCACGCGCCGGCATCTGGGACCCGCGCCCGGCTGGTTCATGCGCAAACGCGTCGAGGGCCGCATTCCCATGCAACTCGGTACCGAAGTGACCGGCGCGACCGCGCTCGGCGACCGGGTGGAATTGTCGCTCGCCGACCGCACGGGCATGCGCGGAACGGCAATCTTCGATCATGTGATCGCCGCGACCGGCTATCGCCCCGACCTGACGCGGCTTGCCTTCCTGCCGCTGTCGCTGCTGAGCGAAATGAAAGTGGTCGAGAACACGCCGGTTCTGTCCGACCGGTTCGAAACCAGCGCGCCCGGATTCTTCGTCACCGGCCCCGCGGCCGCCAATGCGTTCGGCCCGCTCATGCGCTTCATGGTGGGCGCGGAATTCGCGAGCCCGCGCATCGTTGCCCATCTCAAGCGCAAGCTTGACGCGGCAGCCGTTGCAAGCGCTCCTCTCAAGCAAAAGCTTTCGCCATTGCCTTCCACATCGGCTTTCGTTTCATCGCGCGGTCGAGCGGAAGCATCCGCGCCAGAAAGCCCGTAAGCGCGGCATCCACGCCTGCCGGATCGATGAAGAGATCCGACAGGCCCCAGGTCAGAACCGCAGCGGTGGCGGGATTGTCCGCGACCACATCGAGGAAGCGCCGGCTCGCATCGGCGACGGCGCGGTCGCGCGTGACGATGTCGGACGGTCCGCCGCGATCGTCCACATCATGTTCGGTGACGAGAATGCGCAGGCCCAGCGCTTTCACATCGGCCAGGAATTTGCGCAAAGCCTCCTGATCCACTCGCGCGCCGAAAGCCGCCAGATGGCCCTGCAAACCCAGCGCGTCGATGGGCACGCGCCGCGCAATAGCTGAATCGAGGAATTTGAGCGTGGCGGCGCGGAAGCGATCATGGTCGGCGCCGGCCAGTTCGCAGCCCCAATCGTTATAGACAAGCAGCGCCTTCGGATCGGCCGCGCGGGCGGCGTGGAACGCGATGTCGATATGGGAGGGCCCGAACGCTTTCATCCAGAAATCGTTGCGCAAATTATCCGTGCGGCCATCGGAGGGCTTGAGGATTTCATTGACGACATCCCAGGAATGCATGCGCCCGCGATAATGCCCCGCCACCCTGGCGATATAATCGGCGATGAGATTTTCCTTGCGCGAGGAAAGCACAGCCTCTTCCAGCCAGGGCGGATTGGAATGATACCAGAGGAGCGCATGGCCGCGCATTTTGAGGCCGCGGGCCTGCGCGAATTCCACGAGCGCATCGGCGGCGGAGAAATCGAAACGGCCGGGCACGGGCTCGAGCGCATCGCGCTTCATCTCGTATTCGGGAACGAGCATGGCGGCTTCGCGCAGCAATGCGGATTGGAAGGCGGGGTTCTTCAATTCATACGTCGCCGCGGCGGCGCCATAGACGATGTTTTTGCGCGCGGCGATATCGCGCAAGCCTTGATCCTTCGCGAATGCCGGATGGGCTGCGGCGCTTGCCGCCGCTCCCAGAAAATTTCTGCGCGTCAGATTCATTTGCGCCAACCGATGACGCGATCCGCGAGCGCACGATAGGCGCGATCCGGCAGCACGATCTGCAAAAATATCGCCGCCGCGAGCCCCGGGCGATAGCAGAAGCGAACGAGCGCATTCAGATAAAGCCATATCGCCGCGAAAATGTTCGTCTTCGCCACGCCCTTGGCGATGATCCAGCCGCGGCAGCCGTGATAGGCGCGCGAAGAAATGCGCGGACGCATCTTCTCAAGCCAGCTGGCCAAGGCCGCGCTCTTGCGCCCGCTCGAAAGACGGCTCGGATCGTAACGGTCGTCGCAGAGCGCGCCGGGCGCTTCGACGAAGAGGAATTTGCAGCCGGCGAGCGCGAGGCGGATGGCGAAATCCTTGTCGTCGCCCAGCGCGATGCTTTCGTCGTAGCGCACGCGCCCCGCCAGCTCGCGCGGCACCACCAGCGTATCGGTGGGAACGAAGCCGCGGTCGCGCAAGAGATAATCGGCCATGTTCTCGCCTGCACGCGGGCCCCGTGGCGGCTTTATCCATTCGCGGCCCTGCCCGCGATCCATGATGACGGGCGAAAAGGCGGCGGTGTCTTGCGTGTTCCGCAAATGGGCGCGCATCGCTTCGAGATGATGCGGCAGGAAGCGGTCGTCGGAATCGAGGAAGGCGACGAATTCGCCAATCGCCAGATCGATGCCGGCATTGCGTGCGGCACTGGCGCCCCGGTTTTTCTGACGCGCGAAGCGGATGCGCGGATCGGCGAATTCGTTGACGACCGCTTCGGGATTGTCGGCGGAGCCGTCATCGACCACGACGATCTCGAAGTCCCGGCAGCTCTGCGCCAGCACCGACCGGATCGCATTCTTCAGCGGACCGGCGCGATCGAAGACCGGAATCACGACCGAGAAAAACGTCACGTCTCGGCTCGCGCGGGTCTGAGCATGGCGAACATCAGAAGAAACGCCACCCATTGCACGCCGTCGCCTTCCAGGAAATCGGATTCCAGAAGATTGTGGAAGAGCACGAAAACGAAGATCGCGAAGAGCAGCGATCTGAGCGGCAGTTTCGGCTCATCGCGCGGCCAGAAGGCGAGCGCGGGTTTCGCGACCAGCGCGAACATGGCGAGCAGGAAGCCGATCCCGCCGGTCGTGACGAGGATCTGCAGATAGCCGTTATGGCCATGCGCCACGGTCTCCACCCATGCGCTCGTGTCGGCGCCGAAATAGCCATAAAGCGGCGAAACGGCACCGGTATCGGAGAACGTGCCGAAGCCGGAGCCGAGAAAGGGATGGGCGGCGATATAGGCGGCCTCGGCCTGCCAGATCGCGGTGCGTCCGGTGAATTCGTCGGCGTTCTCGAAGAGGCGCGCAATCGCATCCGCATGCAGAAGCGCAATCGCGGCGATGACGACGGCGCCAAGCGCGCCCGCGATGACGACGATGAAACGGTCGAGATCGCTTTTCCAGGCGATGCGGTAAATCGCGCCTGCCGCCAGCGCCGCCGGCAGAAACGCCATCGAGGATTTCGAACGCGTCATGACGAGGAATGCAACCGCGCCGGCCGCCAACGCCCAATCGATCAGGCTGCGTTTTTCGATCGCCCAATAGAGGAAGATCAGCGCCGAGAGCGCGCACACCGAGCCCGCGATGTTCTTGTGGATGTAAAGCCCGCGCCAGTCGCCCACGAGCGAAGGATCGGCCTCGCCCGCCTGATGCACGGCCTGCGGCAGAAGCGGAATCGAAATCCAGTTGACGATCAGAACGCCGATCAGAACATATCGCCACAGCTTGAGCGCGCGCTCGGCGCCGATTGCGTCCACGGAGAGAAAGGCCGAAGCGACGATGACGATTTCGAGTCCGGCGCGGCGCAGCGCAATCGCGGGCGCGCCCGCCCATGTAGCACTCAAAACGCACCACAAGAGCAGTACCGCCAGCGAAAGCGGAACGAGCGCCAGCGCATTCCATCCGCGCCGGACGAAGGACGACCAGACGATCACGGCGAATGCGCCGAGATAACAAATTTGGCGCGCAAGATCGCCGGCGCCGGAGGCTGCGGCTGCCGAAACACCCGACTGGAACGGCGAAAGCCCTACGAATACGAGAAGCAGGAACGCGGCATAGGCGGCCGGCGCGGGCTCGAAGCGGGCGCGTGTCGAGGCGATGGCCAGACCATCATTCGCCATGGATCACGGCATACTCATGATATGTGCTCCCGCAGAGCGCCGCCAATTTGCCCAGGGCGCGGAAGAATGTGCGCGACGCGCGCGCGCGCCGATTCGGGCTCGCAAGGAGAATGAGGAACAAAACGGGCGACAACAAGAGCGCGCCGGCGATTTTGGCCGCTTCGCGGGCGAGCGCCCGGGAGCCGGGTTCGTGCTTGAGCAAGATCCGCATGTCGGAATTGCCCACGCTGAAGGCGCGAGACAGCATCCATGCGAGGCCCATGCGGGAGGCGGGGATTTCGGTCGTGGCGAGCGCGTCCGCCGCCCACGCAAAGCGCGCGCCCGCCTTCTTCAGGCGGATGAAGAAATCCGTGTCCTCGCCGCCCGTGAGCGCGAAGGCCGGGTCGAACCAGGGACGCGGCAATGATTCGAGCGCGTCGCGCGCGACCAGAACATTGCCCGCGCCTTCGAGCATCTCGACTGCGCCCGAACGCAAGCGCGCCTTCGCCACGCCTTCGAAATCGGAAAGCGTTTCGCCTTGGTGGACACCCGCGACGGGGCCTTCCACGGCATCTGCGTTCGTTTCGCGCTGGACGCGGAGAAGTTCGGAAAGCCAGCGGCGCGAGGGCCATTCGTCATCGTCGAGCATGGCGAGGAAGCGCATGCCGGAATCGTCCAGCGCATGGGAAACGAGCGTATTGCGCGCCTGCGCGATGCCGCGTTCTGCTACGATGATCGCGTCGAGCGGGAAACGGTATGTGCTCTTGATCCTCTGACAGAGATCGAAGCCCTGCCGATCGCGCGCATCATTGTCGGCGACCACGACGCGGATATCGGCGTCCGTGTCGATTTGCGCCAGCGCATCGAGCAGGCGTCCGAGCCCCTTCGGGCGGCGGAAGGTGGGAATGCCGATGACGATCTCAGCCATTGGCCTGCTTCCAGCCCCGCGTAAGGGCAAAGATGTTCGCCGTCATCACCAGATCGCCGGCAACCAGCCCGGCAAGCGACACGATCGGGCCCGCGATCAAAAGCAACGCCAGCGTGACCGCGAGCGAGGTGACGCTCGACCACAGGCTTGCGCGGGCGAGCGTGCGGAATTCACCCGCGGCCTGCAAAAACACCGCTTCGGGCGTGCGCAACGTGCGGATACCCAGAATGACGATCCAGAAACCGAGCACGTAAAGCGCCTGCGTTTCGTCATAGCCTTTGCGCAAAATCACATGCGGGAACCACATCAGAAGTGCGGCGGCCAAAAGGATCGTCGCGACCCAGATCGCGGCTGCCGCGGTGCGGAATTCCCTGACGGTGCGGAACGCGCCCTTCGCATCGTTCTTGCCGATTTTCGCGGCCATGCGCGGGCGCTCGATATCGGGCAATGCGGAGAGCACGAGAGAGGCGGGGCGCATCAGAAGCGATCCCAGCGCCAGAACGGCGAAAGCCTTCGGACCGGAAATGAAGGTGACGAGATAGGCGTGCGCGTTGGCGGTGAGTTCGGTGAGCACGACGCCGAAGGCGGCCCAGCGCGCCCATTCCCGCCAGATCGCGCCATAGTCGCCAAGCGCGCCCGCGCGGCCGGGACGCAATTGCCTTGCAAGATATGCGGGGCCGAAGGCGCAAGTCCCGATCGACGCGGCGGCGGCAAGCACGATCGCGGCATGCGCGATCGTCAAGCGGTTTGCGGCGAGGAGGACTGCGAGCCCTGCGATCAACGATGCGCTATAGGCGATGTCGCTCGCCAGCGCGCGCAGCGGTTTCCTGATCGAATAGGCATAGGCGCGGCCGAAGGCACGAAGCGTCATCGCGCCGCCGTAAAGGCCGAGGAGAAGCGCGACATTGGCGCCCGCATGGCTCGCGAACATGAGCGCCGCGACCGCAATCGCGGCGAGCGTCGCGATGACAAGATTGGCCTTGAGATGCGTGGCGAGCGTGGCGTCGTCGATTCCCGCTGCGCGCCGGAGCGCCGCCATCAGCGAAGGGCCGAGCAGCGAACCCGCAATGCTGAGCGCGAAGGGAACCACGATCAACAGAAACGAGAACAGGCCGAATTCGGCGGGCGCGAGCGTATGCAGGAAGATCAGCGAGGCGATGAAATGCGCGGCCGAAACCGCCATCGGCCCGCCGGCCGACAGGCCATAGCGCGCGAGCGTGGCGGCGAAAGCGGATGGCGCATATCCCGCCGCCGCGACGCGGGCCGTGCTCATGCGGGGCCCGCGCGGCTTTGCGTGAGCATGAGATAAAGCGCACGCGGATTGGTCAGCATGTAGCGCCAGAAGAGGCGGCGCGGCTCGCGGATCACGCGGAACAGCCATTCGAGGCCGAACTCGCGCATCCAGAAGGGCGCGCGCGCATAATCGCCGGCGGCGAAATCGAAGCAGCCGCCGCAGGTGACGAGCCAGCCCGCATTCAGCCGATGTTTGTTGCGCACGCAGAAGCTTTGCTCGAGCGGAAGGCCGAGGCCGACCCAGACAACATCGGCGCGCGAGGCATTGATCCCGGCGCAGATGCCGGCTTCGTCTTGCCGCGCGAAATAGCCGTCGCGGCGTCCGGCGATGCGCAGGCCCGGATAAAGGCGCTGCATCTCGGCCGCGCAACGCGCATTCACGCTTTCGCTCGCGCCCAGCAGATAGAAGCTAAGGCCGCGCGCAGCGGCGGTCTTCGCGGCATCGTGGAAGAAATCGGTGGTGGCGCTGCGCTCGGGGATCGGCGTCCTGGTGAGCAGGCGCGACGCGAGAACGACCGGCTGACCGTCGGCATGGATCAGATCGGCCTCTTCATAGACGCGGCGGAATTCGGCTTCGCGCGCAGCACGTGCCATGGAATGGCCGTTGACCGAGAAGACGAGCTTGGGCGCGCGCTTCGCCGCACGCGCCTCCAGGCAATCGGCGAGCATCAGCGTGGCAAGCCCTGCGCGGCTCAGGCACGCCGTCTTCACGCCGCCGATGACGACTTCGGGAATCCGCATCGCGCTCACCAGGCGTTCGCGCGGCCGAGGATCTGATACGCCGTGCGGAACAGGATTTTCAGATCGAGCGTGAAGCTGCGATGGCGCGCATACCAGAGATCGTGTTCCACGCGTTCGCGCATGGATTCGATCGTGGGCGTTTCGCCGCGATGGCCGTTGACCTGCGCCCAGCCGGAAATGCCCGGCCTGACGCGCTGGCGCTGCGCATAATTCTCGATCAGCGCGCCATAGAGCCTGTCATGGGCGAGCGCATGCGGGCGCGGGCCGATGAGCGACATCTCGCCCTTGACGACATTGATGAGCTGGGGGAGCTCGTCGAGGCTGGTACGGCGAAGAACGCGGCCGAGGCGCGTGACGCGCGGATCGTTGGGGCGCGCCTGCATGATCCGTTCGCCGTTTTCGCAAACGTCCATGGTGCGGAATTTGTAGATGTCGAACAGCCTACCGCCTTCGCCCGTGCGCGTCTGGCGGAATAGGACGGGCCCGCGTGAATCGAGCGCGATCAGGCCCGCGATGATCAGCATCGCCGGCGCGAGCAGGATGAAAAGCGAGATAGCGATGAAAAGATCGAGAGAGCGCTTGGCGCGGGCATCCAGATCGGCGCCGGCGAGCGGCCGGCCGGCCAGCCTGTTAACCTCGACAATATGTTCGTAAACGCTCACCGCAACGCCCGAATGTTAATTTACGGGCATTGGGCTGCAGGCTCCGCGCCACATTTGATGGGCGCGATTGTCTCAAACCCATACGAAGCGGCGCGCCGGTTTGACGTGCGTCAAGGATCGGCGCCCGCGCGGCAGTGGGCCTGTCTGCAATTGGGACACTAGCCCGCGAGCCGCTCCTGCCAGCGCGCGAGCCGCGGATTGCCGGCCGAAAGCAGCGGAATGAGCGAGGCTAGCCCCGTCTCGCGCGGAGCGAGTCCGTAGCGCGGCAGCAGGAATGGATTTTCGCCGCCGGAAAGCGCGGCCGAGAGCGTCGTGAAACCGTATTCGAAACCGGCATCGCGCACCGCGCGCCAGGCGTCGGCGGAGATGTCGTCCGTGTTGCCGAACGGATAGGCGAAGGCGCGCGGGCGGCCGATCTCGGCTTCGATGCGCGCGCGCGAGGTTTCGGCCTGCTCGCGCAGATAATCGATCGACTGGCTCGCGTTCATCGGCCAATGCCAATGCGCATGCGCGCCGATCTCGACACCTTTGGCGCGAAGCTGGCGCACGCGCTCCCAGGTGAGGAATTTCTCGGACGGGAATTTTTCGATCAGTTCCGCGAGTTCGTTTCCGGAGAACGCCGCCATCATCGCACCGAGCGCTTCGCGCGCCTGCGAAGCCGCAAGCCCTTTCATTTGATTCAGCAATGACGGGGCCATTTCGCTCCGCTGCGCGCCGTCGCCGAGCACGATTTCGTCTTGGATGTGCGGAATGCGCCAGGCGCCTTCCGGTGCGAAGAAGACGAACAGACGCGCGAGGAACATCGGATTGGGTTCGCCCGTATCGATGTGATGGGTGGAGACGAACAGCGTCCAGGGAAGTTCGAGCTCGTCGAGTATGGGGGCGGCGTTGGTCAATGTGTTGGCGTAACCGTCATCGGCCATGAGGAAGACGGCGCGCGGGTGGCGCTGCGGATTTTCGAGCACGGCGGCGAGCGCGGAAAGCGGCAGGACCTCGAAATTCTCCTTCAACGCGCGAGCGATCTGGCGGAAGGATTCGATATCGTGATGGTCGGTCTGGATGCGCGGATCGAGGGGTTTGCGCTCCACGCCGTGGAAGAACACGGCCGCCGGCCGGCCAAGCGCGCGCGCCAGCACGGGC
>DATIZS010000183.1:0-6454 GCA_035516955.1 Rhizomicrobium sp. | reverse complement strand
TGGCGACGGGGCCGCGGCCCTTGTCGAGCTTGGCCTCGATCACAGCGCCTTCGGCGGAACGGTTGGGATTGGCCTTGAGGTCGAGCACTTCGGCCTGGAGCAGGATCGCCTCTTCCAGCTTGTCGAGGTTCATCCCCTTGGTGGCGGAGACGTCGATGGAGAGCGTCTCGCCGCCCAGATCTTCGACCTGGATCTCATGCTGCAAAAGTTCGGTCTTGACGCGCGTGGGATTGGCGTCGGATTTGTCGATCTTGTTGATGGCCACGATGATCGGCACATGCGCGGCCTTGGCGTGGCTGATCGCTTCGACCGTTTGCGGCATGACGCCGTCGTCGGCGGCCACGACCAGCACCACGATATCGGTGACCTTCGCGCCGCGCGCGCGCATGGCGGTGAAGGCGGCGTGGCCGGGCGTGTCGAGGAATGTGATCTTCTGGCCGCTCGGCAATTGCACCTGATAGGCGCCGATATGCTGGGTGATGCCGCCCGCTTCGCCGGCCACCACATCGGTCTTGCGCAGCGCATCGAGCAGCGAGGTCTTGCCGTGATCGACATGGCCCATGACGGTGACGACGGGCGGACGCGATTGCAGATTTTCCGCCACATCCTCGCCGCCCTTCAAACCTTCGAGCACGTCGGACTCGGCGACACGCTTGACGGTGTGTCCGTATTCGGCGGCGACGAGTTCGGCGGTATCGGCATCGAGCACGTCGTTGACCGTCGCCATGACGCCGCTCTTCATCAGCACCTTGATGACGTCGACGGAACGGCGCGCCATGCGGTTTGCGAGTTCGGCGACCGTGATGGTTTCGGGAATCGTGACTTCGCGCGGACCCGCCGGGCCTGCAACCTGCTGCTGGCCCGCGCGCTGGACGCGCTGCAGATGGCGGCGATAGGAGGCGACCGAGCGCGTGCGCTCGTCATCGTCCGACAGCGCTTTCGTCACCGTCAGCTTGCCGCGGCGCCTGTCGCCCTCGCCTTTGCGCACGGCAGGAACTTTCGCGGGCGCCTTGGCGCCTTTTTTCGCGGTGCCTTCTTCGTCTTCCTCGACGACGGCGCGGCCTCGGCGCGGCGCCTCGGCTTGCTCGTTGCGGGCCGGCGCTTCTTCCTTTTTCTCCAGACGCCTTGCAGCTTCCTGCTCGGCATGGCGGCGGGCCTGCTCGTCGGCGGCCTTGCGCGCTTCTTCCTCGGCCTTGCGTTTCTCGGCGGCGGCACGCTCGCGCGCCAGCCGCTCTTCCTCGACGGCGCGGTGACGGGCTTCTTCCTCGGCGCGCTTCCTCGCATCATGCTCGGCCACGCGCGCATCGGCCAAGGCGCGGCTTCTGGCTTCCTTTTCCTCTTCGGTGAGCTGGCGCAGCACCACGCCCGAGCGCGCATCGCGCTGGGGTGCCGTGGGCTTGGCTTCGACAGGCGCGGACGGAGGAGGCGCCTTGGCCTTCTCCGGCGCGGCGCGCATGGGAGCCGGCGCCGGCGAGGGCGTATGCGCGCTTCGCTTCTTCTCCACCACGACCGCCTTGGTACGGCCATGGCTGAAGCTCTGCTTGACGGTGGAGGTCTCCGTCTTCTTCAGCGTCAGCGTCTTGGGGCGCTTGGTTGTTTCGTTCGTCTCGCTCATATGTGCCTTTGGCTTCCGGCCGTACCCGCGATGTCGTCGTTCGGGCGCGCGCGAAAACCCGCGAGCCTTTCCGCATTCATCTCAAGCCGTTCCGCAAGCTGCCCGGATTTGAGGGCTGCATGTACCACATTCTCGCGGCCCAGCGCCAAGCCCAATTCCCCGGAATCGAGGCAATCGACAAGGACCGGCGAAAGCCCATGCGCCCGGGCGATGGCGATCAGCTTGCGCCTTCCATCGGGCGCGCCGTCGGATGCCTCAACCAGAAGATGGGGCGGGTTCTTGGCGGAAAGCGCAGCCGCCACCTGATCGAAGCCCAGGATCAGCAGGCCCGCGCGCCGCGCAAGGCCGAGATCGTCCGCCATGCGCCGCACCAGAAGCTTCTCCACGCGGTCGGCCAGATCGGCATCGGCCTTCACCGGCGATTTCGCCGCGCGCGAATAGAGATTTTTGGCGAGCGCTTTTTCGAGCGAAGCGCGATCGGCGCTCACCCAGATTCCGCGGCCCGGCAATTTGGCGGCGATGTCGGGAACGATATGGCCGTCCGGATCCGCGACGAAACGGATGAGGCGCGCCTCGGGCAGCACTTCTCCCTTTACGATGCAGCGCCTTTCGCGCATGTCATCGCCCTCGTTCGGGATCACGGCCGCCGCTGCGTTCACGCCTGTTCTTCCGCCTCCGCCGTTTCGTCTTCGAGGATTTCGGGCTCTTCTTCCTCCGGCTCTTCCTCGATCCATCCCACCTTGACGCGCGCCTTCATGATGATGGCGTTGGCGTCGTCGGAGGTGAGGTTGAAATTCTCGAGCGCGCCCGCGATGCGCACGCGTTCTTTCTCTTTGTTCACTTCGTAATAGCCGAGCAGATCATCGGTGGCGCAGCCGGCGAGGTCTTCGAGCGTCTTGATGCCCGCTTCGCCGAGCGCGACCAGCATGCCCGGCGTCACACCTTCGACCTCGGCCACCTCGTCTTCGACGCCGAGTTCCTTGCGCTTGTCGTCGAGTTCCTTGTTGCGCGCCTCGATATATTCGATGGCGCGGTTCTGGAGTTCCTGCGCGGTTTCCTCGTCGAAGCCCTCGACGGAGGCCAATTCGGGCAGCGGCACATAGGCCACGTCCTCGATATTGGCGAAACCTTCGGAGGCCAGAAGCTGGGCGACGGTCTCGTCCACGTCGAGCGTTTCCATGAAGAGATTGGTGCGCTCGGTGAATTCCTTCTGGCGGCGTTCGGATTCTTCGGCTTCCGTCAGAATGTCGATCTGCCAGCCGGTGAGTTGCGAGGCAAGCCGCACATTCTGCCCGCGCCGTCCGATGGCGAGCGAAAGCTGTTCATCCGGCACCACGACTTCGACGCGATGCGTGTCTTCATCGAGCACCACTTTGGAAACTTCCGCCGGCGCCAGCGCATTGACGATGAAGGTGGCGGGCTCCGGCGACCACGGAATGATATCGATGCGTTCGCCCTGCAATTCCTGCACGACCGCCTGCACGCGCACGCCGCGCATGCCGACGCAGGCGCCCACCGGATCGATGCTCGAATCCTTCGAGATCACCGCGATCTTGGCGCGGCTTCCGGGATCGCGCGCCACCGCCTTGATCTCGATGATGCCGTCGTAGATTTCCGGCACTTCCTGCGCGAAGAGGCGCACCATGAATTGCGGATGGCTGCGCGAGAGGAAGATTTGGGGCCCGCGCGTTTCGCGGCGCACGTCATAGATATAAGCGCGGATGCGGTCGCCCTGGCGGAAGCTTTCGCGCGGGATCATCTCGTCGCGGCGTACCACGCCTTCGGCGCGGCCCAGATCGACCACCACGGAACCGAATTCCACGCGCTTGACGATGCCATGGACGATTTCGCCGATGCGGTCTTTATATTCCTCATATTGGCGCTCGCGCTCGGCATCGCGCACTTTCTGCACGATCACCTGCTTGGCGGCCTGGGCGGCGATGCGGGAGAAATCCACAGGCGGCAAGGTTTCCGCGATAATGTCGCCCACTTGCGCCGCCGGATTGCGCGCGCGCGCATCTTCGAGGCTGATCTCGGTCTTGTCGTTCTCGACCAGTTCGACGACGTGCAGATAGCGCGAGACATGGGTTTCGCCGGTCTTGGGATCGATCTCGACCCTGATCTCGTTCTCGCTGCCGTAACGCGCCTTCGCCGCGCGCTGCATGGCCTCTTCCATGGCGTGCAGCACGACGGATTTGTCGATGGATTTGTCGCGGGCGACCGCATCGGCAATCTGCAAAAGTTCTGTTCTGTTGGCGGCAATCGCGGCCATGTCACTCTCTCCTGTTCACGCGTGTTTGCGTGCTTTCAAATCCTCGGCGATCAGTTTGTCGGTCAGGACCAGCTTGGCTTCGCCAATCGCGCGGAAGGGAAATTTCAGCCGCGCGCCCGACACATCGATCATCACGTCGTTGCCGTCGAGACCGAGCAGCAGCCCTTTGAATTTGCGCCGCCCCGATTCGTCGGGCGCGGCAAGCTCGATCTTGGCTTCATGGCCCGACCAGCGGGCGAAATCGGTGAGCCGCGTCAGCGGGCGGTCGATGCCGGGCGAAGAAACTTCGAGAACATATTCGCCTTCGATCGGATCCTCGCGGTCGAGGAATTCGGAAAGCGCGCGCGAAAGAACCGCGCAATCTTCCACATTCATCGTGCCGTCTGGCCGCTCGGCCATGATCTGGAGCGTCTTGGTCTTGCCGCCCATCAGGCGCAGGCGCACGAGACGGTAGCCCGCGGCCTCCACGGCCGGGGCGAGAACCTCTTCCAGATGCGACATCGCCGTTAAGATGGCGGGCTCCTCGCGAATAAACCTCGTCCCCGCGGCGGCCAGCTCAGGCACGCCACACAACAGAACTCTGTTGCTAGGGGATGGGCGGGATATAGGCCCGGCCCGGCCGGAAATCAAGGCTCGGTCGAGACCTTCGGTGCATAGCGATGGAGCATCACGCCATGCTCGGAAAGCCAGGCCTGCGGGCGCTCCACATTTCCCACGAGCTCCGAGACCAGCCGCCAGAAACGCGGGCCATGGTTCATTTCGCGTAAATGGGCGACTTCATGGGCCACCACATAATCGAGCACGAAAGGAGGGGCCAGAATGAGCCGCCACGAAAACGACAGCGACCGGCAGGACGAGCACGAGCCCCAGCGCGTGGCCGTATCGCGCAAGGTGATGCGCCGCGGCTTGACGCCGAGCGCCTCGGCATAGAAGAGCGCGCGCGCATTCAGCATCTTGCGCGCCTCCTGCTTGAGGAAATCGAGCACGCGGCGCGCGGCATGTTCGGCGCGGCCCGTGACGCGGATGATGCGCTCGCCTTCTTCGCGCTCGACCCAGACGGGCCTCTGCGATTGATCGCCGTAGCGGATCACATGTTCTTCGCCGCGATAAGGAATGCGCCGGCCGAGCCCCAGCGGAACGCGCTCGGGCACATTGGCGAGGCGCCGCGCGATCCAGCCGGATTCCTTGCGCGCGAATTCCATGGCGTGGGCCAGCGAGCGGCGCGAAGGCGCAACCACCGTCACCTCGCCGGTCGAAGGATGCACCTTCACGATCAGCCGGCGCGCGCGCGGGTTCAGCTTCAGCGTGACGGGCACCGCCTCCCCGTCGATGCGCAGCAATTTGCGCTGCGGACCCTGTTTGCGCTTCGAAGCGGACATGGTGCTTCCCTTCGCCAACCAATCTCGCCCATGATGGGCAAAAGCGACGACACGATGACGACACTTCCCCGAACCCATTTGGCCCGATTTCATCTGGCCTTTCCGGTCCGCGACCTCTCCGAAGCGCGCGACTTCTACGGCCGCATGCTCGGATGCCGGGAGGGCCGATCTTCCGCCGAATGGGTCGATTTCGACTTCTTCGGCCACCAGATCGTGGCGCATTTGAGCCCGAGGGAGGACACTACCCAAGCCCATAATGAGGTGGACGGGGAAGCGGTTCCTGTGCGGCATTTTGGCGTGATTCTGAGCCTGACGGAATGGCGGGAACTTGCGCAAAAACTTGCTCAAAACGGCGTCATTTTCACGATCGCCCCGCAGACCCGGTTTGCAGGGCAGCCCGGCGAACAGGCAACATTCTTTCTGAACGACCCGAGCGGCAATTCGCTCGAGTTCAAGGCTTTCGCCGACGAGAGGATGATCTTCGAGAAATGACGCGCGCGCCCGAAAAAATCGCGATCGGCCTGGGGGCGATCTCGGCCGCGCTGATCCTAGCGGTCCTGGGCTTTCAATATCTGGGCGGGATCGAGCCTTGCGAAATGTGTCAGTGGCAGCGCTGGCCGCACTTCGCCGCCATCGCCATCGGGCTCGGCGGCGGTGCATTGCTTTTGATGGGCGCGGTGCCCGCGCGCGCCGCACCCTGGATTGCAAGGCTGGCGGCTCTGCTGATCGCGATCTCGGGCGCCATCGGCGTCTATCACGCGGGCGTGGAGTGGCACATCTTCCCCGGCCCGGCCGCCTGCACCGGTCCGGTTTTCAAATTCACGGGCACGCTCGATCTGAATGCGATCGGACCGCGCTGCGACGTGGCGGCGTGGCGGCTCTTGGGGATTTCGCTTGCCGGATATAATGCCATCGTGTCGCTCGGCGTTGCCGCGATCGCGGCGTTTCTGTTGACGAGGAAGAAGCCATGAGACGCGGGCCCCGCCCCAAACCGCCCGGCGTGAATGCGCCCGATGTCGAATCCATGATCCGCGTCGATCATGCCGGCGAATTCGGCGCCGTGCGCATCTATGAGGGGCAGCTCGCAATTCTGGGAAATCGCAAATCGGCCGCCGTCGCTTCCATCCGCAAAATGGCGAAGGAAGAAGAAAAACATCTCGCCGCCTTCGACAAGCTCGTCAATGAACG
>DATIZS010000182.1:0-3049 GCA_035516955.1 Rhizomicrobium sp. | reverse complement strand
GTCCTGAGACATGATCTCTCCTTGAATCGACCCCATGGCAAGATAAGGCCCGCTTTCCGCGCCGGGATGGCAATAATAGGCCATTTGCCGAAATCCACCTAAACGTGCGTCAAGGCGGATGGCAAGACGGGCCTGATTACTCGGTAAAGACCAATCGCCGCGCCTTTTCCCAGTGGTCGGGCGGGTTTAAGACTGGCCCCATGGCGCTTTCCGACGAAGAACTCGAACGTTATGCCCGCCATATCGTCCTGCGCGAGGTGGGGGGCGCGGGCCAGGCGCGGCTGCGCGAGGCCAAGGTGCTGGTCGTAGGGGCGGGCGGGCTCGGCAGCCCCGTGATCCTCTATCTGGCGGCGGCGGGGGTCGGGACCATCGGGGTGGTCGATTTCGACACCGTTTCGCTCTCCAACCTCCAGCGCCAGATCGCCCACGGGACCGCCGATATCGGCCGGGCCAAGACCGAATCGGCCGCCGATAGCGCACGGGCGATCAATCCTGGCGTGCGGGTCACCGCCCACCGGACCCGGCTGACCCCCGAAAACGCCGCCGGCCTGATCGGGGCTTACGACATCGTGGCCGACGGCTCGGACAATTTCGACACGCGCTTCCTCGTCAACGATACCTGCTACCGGGAGAAGAAGACGCTGGTCTCGGCGGCGGTGACGGAATTCGACGGCCAGCTCGCCACCTTTAAGGCCCATGCGGGGGAATATCCCTGCTATCGCTGCATCTTTCCCGAGCCGCCCCCGCCGGGAACCGCACCTTCCTGCTCGGAGACGGGCGTTCTGGGTGCGGCCGCGGGCGTCATGGGCACCCTTCAGGCGCTCGAGATCATCAAGGAAATCACGGGCGCGGGCGAAACGCTGGCGGGCCATCTTTTGATCTACGAGGCGCTGTCGGCGCGCTTCCGCAAAGTTCGCGTGCGCCCCGATCCGGGCTGCCCGTTATGTGGAGAAAAACCCGCCCCGGCTCAGAGTTAACCCGCACTTAAATCGGCCTTGCGAAATTATTGTCCGGCAGGGCACGGCATGGCGCAGGAAGTTCACTACGAGATTTTCAAGCGCGTCGGCGCGAGGGCCGGCTGGTCGCTCTACGATGTCATGATGGTGCGCGAGGACGCGCTCGCCGCCGCACAGGCCTTGATGGCGGACAGCCACGCCGCCGCCGTGAAGGTCGTCAAGGAAACCTACAATTCCGATACCGGCGATTATCTGACGCTGAAGATTTACGAGGACGGCCACAACCAGGTCACGACCAAGCCGGAAGCGGAGGATATTCCCCACGCCATTCCCTGCTTCAAGCCGGACGATCTTTATTCCTATCATGCGCGCGCGACCATGGCGCGCGTGCTGGCCGAATATCTCTCGCGCCAGAAACTGACGGTGACCGAGCTGATCCATCGCGGCGATGCGCTGGAGAAATTCGAGGCCACCGGCACGCTCTACCAGCATGCCATCCAGAAGATCGCGGTCGCGCAGGCCTCCACCACCACCGCCACGGTGCAGCAGATCGTCAAGAGCCTGAACGAGCTTGCGACGAAGGCCATCCACCGCGTCTATCGCGACGAGCGGCGCAAATATTTTCCGAGCGTCTCGCCCGGCGGATTCGCGGCGCTGGCCGCAAAACTCGCGAACGAACCGGATGGCGGCTACAGATTGAACGGCGCGATCGCGCGCCATCTGGCCGGCGCCACGGGCTGGAACGACAAGGTGGTGCGGCTTCTGGCGGTCATGTCCGAAGCCGAGGGCGAAGGCGCGGGCCTGCTGCTCGAGTCCGTGGATGCGATCGTGGCCGAGGCGCTGAACGGATCGGCGGCGCTGCACGAACTGATCGGCGATCATGAAAATCTGGGCGCCGCGCTTGCCACGCTGGTGAGCATTTTCCTCGGGCAAGCGCCCGACGGCGGCTCGGAGGGCATCGCACTCATCGCCCGACATTTTGCCGCCGACCGTCTTCCTTCCGCGCAGACCGCGATCGCCGGCCGCATCCTTGCCGAGCTCAAAAGCGTCAAGCGTCTTTGCCCCGGTTCGCTGGTGGAGGAATTGAGGACGCTGCGCCGCATCGCCAACAAGCTCGTGGCCGGTCAGGGCAAATATCTGAGCCACGAGGATCTGATCGCCGCCTTCACGCTGCGCTCGCGCCGGCTCGTGACCCATGAATCCATCGGCCAGCATCTGGCGGAAGCCGATACGCCCGACGCGAAACTCGAGCGGCTTCTGCTCGTGGAAGAAAACATCATCGGCGCGGAGAACAAGCGCCAGCTCGCCACCTTCATGACGCCGATCCTGCATTCGCCCTCGTTCGAAACCCAGTTCCTCTTTGCCAAGACCCCGCTCCTGCAGCGGCTCAAGAGGCTCGCCGAACTTCAGGTCCGCGTGCGCCGCTCGGGCTTTCAGGACAAGCAGCGCGACGAAATCGCCGATGCCCTCGACGCACTTGCCGCCGAAGCCGAGGCGCGCGGGCGCCTGCTTGCCAGCATCGACGGCAATGTTTCGAGCAATGTCGAAAAAGCCATCGCCATATTGCGCCTTTTCGTCAGCGGCGCATTGACGGAAGGAAAACTTTCGGCGCGCGCGCGCCAGCAGATCATCGGCTATCTCTCGCGGCCCGGATTCCTTTCGAACTATGCGGCGCAGACCTCGTGCGGCGACACGGACAAGGCCATGAGCGAGCTGATGCTGACGCTGGAAAAAGCGGGCATCACGGCGGAGACGGGATTGAAGAATATCGCGGCGTAAGCTCTATCTCATATCCGCGATTAGAGACGCGATATCGCGCGCACCATATAAAACGCGCATGACAACAAGAGAATCGTCATCCGGCAAACGATAGATCACGATATAACGGCGAAAGCGGCTCGATACGCGAACGGCCAAAAGCGGCCTGTTATAGCCGGCGACCTTGTATCCCGAGTGCGGAAATTCGCGCAGACGCTCGAGTGTCGCTGCAAGATCGTCGTTGAATTTCTGTGCTGACTTGCGGCTGTTGGAACCGATAAAGGCAAAAATCTCGCGAATATCCGATTCTGCTGTTGCCGTTCTGGCGACAGCGC
>DATIZS010000181.1:0-2617 GCA_035516955.1 Rhizomicrobium sp. | reverse complement strand
TTGCGGCGCTGCTGGGCGCCGAAGAATACGGATTTGCCACTACGCCGCTCATCGCCATGGGTTGCATCATGATGCGCAAATGCCATCTGAACACCTGCCCGGTGGGCGTCGCGACGCAAGACCCGGTCCTGCGCGCACGCTTCACCGGCAAGCCGGAACACGTCATCAATTATTTCTTCTTCGTGGCGGAAGAACTGCGCGAGATCATGGCGAAACTCGGCTTCCGCACCGTGAACGAAATGATCGGCCGCGTGGATCGCCTCGATATGAGGAAAGCCATCCATCACTGGAAGGCCAAGGGCGTCGATCTCACGAAGCTCCTGCATCAGGTTCCCGCCAAGCCGGGTGTCGCGATCTACAATTGCGAGAAGCAGCATCACAAGATCGACGAGGCGCTCGATCACGATCTGATCGCGGCGGCGAAACCGGCCATCGAAACCGGCCAGGCGATCAGGCTCGACCGCACCATCCGCAACGTGAACCGCACCGCCGGCGCCATGCTCTCCGGCGAAATCGCCAAACGCTACGGTCACGCTGGCCTGCGCGAAGATACGATCCATGTGCGCTTCGACGGCACGGCCGGCCAGAGCTTCGGCGCGTTCCTGGCGCGGGGCGTCAGTTTCGAATTGTGGGGCGATGCCAACGATTATGTGGCCAAAGGATTGTCGGGCGGGCGCGTCGTCGTGCGCCAGCCGAAGAATAGCCATCTGGAGCCCACCGAAAACATCATCGTCGGCAACACCGTGCTTTATGGCGCCATCGCGGGCGAAGCCCATTTCCAGGGCGTGGCGGGCGAACGCTTCGCCGTGCGGAATTCTGGCGCGGTCGCGGTCGTCGAAGGCACCGGCGATCACGGCTGCGAATATATGACCGGCGGTGTCGTCGTGGTGCTCGGCAAAACCGGGCGCAATTTCGCCGCCGGCATGTCGGGCGGTGTTGCTTACGTTTATGACGAGCACGGCAAATTCGCCGATCTCTGCAACCAGTCGATGGTGCGGCTCGAGAAAATCGCGCCCGCGCAGAACATCGAAGATCCGGAAGCCCCGCTCGCGGAATCTCCAGACGTCGAAAACAGCGGCATGGGTGATCCGCTGCGCTTCGATGCCGAGCGCCTGCGCATCCTGGTGGAGCGCCATCTGCGCTACACCGGCAGCGCGCGCGCGAAAGCGCTGCTCGACAATTGGGACGGGAGCCTCGCGAAATTCGTGAAGATCATGCCGATCGATTTTGCGCGCGCGCTCGCCGAGCAAAAGGCCGAGCGCGCCCGCGCCATCGCCGCCGAATAAGAACGGGTAGGGGACGATGGGCAAAACGACCGGCTTTCTGGAGATCGAGCGCCACGACCGGACTTACGACAAGCCCGAAGAGCGCGTCCATAACTGGAAGGAATTCGTCAAGCCGCTGCCTTACAGCGAGGTCGGCGAGCAGGCGGCGCGCTGCATGGATTGCGGCATTCCCTTCTGCCATCAGGGCTGCCCGGTCAACAATCTGATCCCTGACTGGAACGATCTCGTCTATCGCGATCACTGGCGCGAGGCGCTGGAAACGCTGCATTCGACGAACAATTTTCCGGAATTCACCGGCCGCGTCTGTCCCGCGCCGTGCGAAGCGTCGTGCACGCTTAACATCGACGAAAATCCCGTCACCATCAAAACCATCGAATGCGAAATCGTGGATCGCGGCTGGAAGGAAGGCTGGATCCAGCCGCAGCCGCCGAAAACCAAAACGGGCAAGAACGTCGCGGTCGTGGGCTCCGGCCCCGCGGGTCTTGCCTGCGCGCAGCAATTGGCGCGCGCGGGCCATGCCGTCACGCTGTTCGAGAAGAACGACCGCATCGGCGGGCTGCTGCGCTACGGCATTCCCGATTTCAAGATGGAAAAACATCTGATCGACCGGCGCATGCGCCAGATGGAAGCCGAAGGCGTCACCTTCCGCGCGGGCGTGGAAGTGGGCGTGGGCATTTCGGTTTCCATGCTGCTCGCCGATTACGATGCGGTGGTGATGTCGGGCGGCGCGGAGGCGCCACGCGATCTCGAAGTGCCGGGCCGCGAGCTTTCCGGCATCCATTATGCGATGGAATTTCTCACGCAGCAGAACAAGCGCGTGGCGGGCGATCCTGAGCAACGTGCGGCGCCTGCGGGCGCAATTAGCGCGAAAGGAAAACACGTCATCGTTATCGGCGGCGGCGATACGGGCTCGGACTGCATCGGCACGTCCAACCGCCATGGCGCGGCTTCGATCACGCAACTCGAAATCCTCGCGCGGCCGCCCGAGCACGAAAACAAGGCGCTCACCTGGCCGGATTGGCCGCTGAAGCTGCGCACATCCTCCTCGCAGGAAGAAGGCTGCGAGCGCGACTGGTCGGTGCTCACCAAGCGCGCGCTCGGCGAGAACGGCAAAATCCGCGCGCTCGAATGCGTGCGCGTCGAATGGGTGAAGGGCACGGACGGCCGCGTGCAGATGAAGGAAGTCGAATGCAGCAGTTTCGAACTGAAGGCCGATCTCGTGCTGCTGGCGATGGGCTTTGTCGGCCCGCGCAAGCAGGGCCTCGTCGCGCAATCGGGCGCGGCACTCGACGCCCGCGGCAACGTGAAGGCCACGATGAAGGATTACAAAA
>DATIZS010000180.1:0-14432 GCA_035516955.1 Rhizomicrobium sp. | reverse complement strand
GGCGTCCAGGTCAAGGTAATCAAGGCCACCGTGAGCGAAGTGCGCGCCAAGACCCAGCCCGTCGAAGCCAAGGAATAGAACGCGACGATGCTCCAGATCCCCACATGGTCGCGCGTGCTGACGGGCCTGATCCTCCTCTTCGGAATTCTGATCGCGCTCCCGAATGCTCTGCCGGCCAATGTGATCGCGCATATGCCGCGCTGGCTGCCGACCAATTCGGTGAGCCTCGGCCTCGATCTGCAGGGCGGCTCCTATCTCCTGCTCGAGGTCGAGCTCGACCAGGTGGAGAAGGACAAGCTGGAATCGCTGGTGAGCGACATCCGCGCCGGCCTCCGGAAGGCGCGTATCGGCTACACCGATCTCCAGCTGAACGGCGATACAGTCTCGGTCCACATTCTCGACAGCACGCGCTTCGACGAAGCCAAGGACATTCTGAAGAATCTCAATCCCGTCGCGACCGGCTCGTTTCTTTCTGTCGGCGCGCGCGACTACGATCTCACCCAGCCGGGCAACAATCTTCTCCTCATGAAGATGACGGACGCCTACCGGACCCAGACGCAGACCGAGGTCGTCAATCAGTCGATCGAAGTCGTGCGCCGGCGCATCGACGAAATGGGCACGCGCGAGCCTACCATCGAGCGTCAGGGCGAAGACCGCATCCTGGTGCAGGTGCCGGGTTTGCAGGATCCCGAACGTCTGAAAACCATTCTCGGCAAGACCGCCAAGATGACGTTCCAGCTCGTCGACGAAAGCGCGAGCCTCGACCAGGCGATGAAGGGGATCGTGCCCATCGGCTCCGAACTGCTTTACCAGGAGCCGCAGACCAAGGGCGGCCAGCCGCTTCCCATCGTCGTCGAGAAGCGGGTGATGGTGGCGGGAGACCGGCTGACCCATGCGCAGGCCACAACCAACCAGCAGACCGGCGAGGTCGTCGTCAGTTTCCGCTTCGACAGCGTCGGCGCGCGCGAATTCGGCAATGTGACGAAGGACAATGTCAACCGCCGCTTCGCCATCGTGCTCGACAACAAGGTGATCTCGGCGCCCGTGATCCGCGAGCCGATCCTGGGCGGGGAGGGCGAAATCTCCGGCAATTTCACCTGGCAGAGCGCAAACGATCTTGCGGTTCTGCTCAATGCGGGCGCCTTGCCCGCGCCGCTGAAGATTCTGGAAGAGCGCACCGTCGGCGCCGAGCTCGGCGCGGATTCGATCAAGGCCGGCAAATATTCGGCCATCGGCGGGCTTATCCTCGTGGTGCTGTTCATGATCGCGCGCTACGGGCTCTTCGGCGTCTTCGCCGATGTCGCGCTGACGCTCAACGTGATCCTGCTTCTCGCCGCGCTCACGCTTTTCGGCGCCACGCTGACGCTGCCGGGCATTGCGGGCATCGTGCTCACCATGGGCATGGCGGTGGATGCCAACGTGCTGATCTACGAACGAATACGCGAGGAGCAGCGAAACGGCAGGTCCATGCTGGCCTCGATCGACACCGGCTTCCGCCGGGCGATGGCCACCATCATCGACGCCAACATGACCCACCTGATCGCCTCGCTGATCCTGTTCCAGCTCGGGTCGGGGCCCGTGCGCGGCTTCGCCGTCACATTGGGCGTGGGCATCATCACCTCCTTTTTCACCGCCGTGATGGTGACGCGGCTGATCGTGGTGACGTGGCTGAGGATGGCGCGGCCGAAAAGACTGGCCATTTGAGCCCGAAAAGGGCTGCGCGCGCCTCAGAATCGGGTAAGATGCGCCCCCTGATACAGGGCCCAGGGGGATAACATGAGCGCATTGCTTTCCAATCTCCGCAATACCGTCATCGCGGGCTTCGTGCTCGCGGCCATCGTGTTCCTGATCTATCTCTATGTGCAGGGTTACGACGCAACGCTGTTCTGGCCGTTTCTCGTGCGCTGGCTGCACGTCATCTGCGGCATCATGTGGATCGGGCTGTTGTGGTATTTCAATTTTGTGCAGACGCCGACCATGCCGAAGATCCCGGACGATCTGAAACCGGGCGTCTCGAAATACATCGCGCCGGAGGCGTTGTTCTGGTTCCGCTGGGGTGCGATGGGCACGATCTTCTTCGGCCTCATCCTGGCCTATCTCAACGGCTATCTGGTGCAGGCGCTGACGATCGATTCCATCGAGAACTTCACGGTGCCCAAATCCATCGTGATCGGCATCGGCATGTGGCTCGGCATCATCATGTGGTTCAACGTGTGGTTCATCATCTGGCCGAACCAGCAGAAGGTGCTGAACATCGGGAACAAATTTCCCGACATTTCCAAGGAAGCGAAGGCGGCCGCCGCCAAGACGGCCGGCCAGTTCAGCCGCGTCAACACGCTGCTGTCGATCCCCATGCTGTTCTGCATGGTCTCGGCGCAGAACATCTTTTGATCGATTCGCCCTTTGTGGCGTAGAAAGCCGCCCGGGAAACCGGGCGGTTTTCGCATGAGCATCGAACAGGCATTCGCGGCTTGCGAGGAAACGGTCAAGCGTTTCGATCCCGACCGCTATTGGGCGAGCCTGTTTGCGCCGCCGGAGAAGCGTCCTTTGCTGTTCGCGCTCTACGCCTTCAATCACGAAATCGCCCGCGTGACCGAAGCGGTGCGCGAACCGATGCTGGGAACCATCCGTCTGCAATGGTGGCGCGATGCGATGACCGAGGCGCGCGAAGGGCGACCGCGCACACACGATGTCGTTCGCGCCATGGCGGCGGCATTTGCGCGCACGCGCCTGCCCGAAGAGCCGTTCGAACGCATGCTCGCCGCGCGCGAGCTCGACGCGGGCGCCGAGCTGTTCGCGGACATGGCGGCGCTGGAGATTTATGCCGATGCGACTTCGGGCACATTGATGCGCCTCGCCGCGATCGTTCTTGGCGAAGACATCGGCGATGGCGCGCGCGATATCGGCATCGCCTATGCGCTGACGGGATTGCTGCGCGCGATTCCGTATCATGCCGCGCGGAACAAGACCTATCTGCCGCTCGACCTGCTGGCGGCCGAGAAGCTTTCGCCGGAAGACATCTTCGCCGGGCAGGGCGGAGACAAATTGAAGACGGTGATGAAAAGGATCGCGCAGCATGCGCGCGAGAAATTGGCATCGGCGCGGCGCTTTTCAATACCGTCCGCCGCATTTCCGGCCGTGCTTCCGGCGTCGGTGTCCAAAGCCTATCTCGGGCAACTCACCGGAGCCGGCTTCGATCCATTCCGCGATCGCGCCGAACTTCCTTTGTGGCGAAGGCAGATTGCGATGGTGCGCGCGAATTTGACGGGACGCATCTGATCATTCGGCGGCCACGCGCGTTGCATTGAGCCAAGTGTCCAAATCGCTCAGCGCGCGATGGGCCATCGCCTGTTTGCGGTCCTTGCCGCGGCCCGCGATTTCCGGAAAGAGCCCGAAATTCACGTTCATGGGCTGGAAGGTTCTGGCATCGGCGCCGCCGGTGATGTGATTGAGCAGCGCGCCCAGCGCGGTCGTCGCGGGCGGCGCGGATATGTTTTCATCAGCCGCGAAACGGCCCGCGAGCAATCCGATGGCGGCACTTTCCACATAGCCTTCGACGCCGGTGATCTGGCCTGCGAAACGCAACGAGGGCCGCGCTTTCAATCGCAGCGCGGAATCGAGCAGGCGGGGGGAATTGATGAAGGTATTGCGATGCAATCCGCCCAGCCGCGCGAAACTCGCATTCTGCAATCCCGGAATCATGCGGAAAATGTGCGTCTGCTCGCCATGTTTGAGCTTGGTCTGGAAGCCGACCATGTTCCACAAATTGCCGAGCGCATTGTCCTGCCGGAGTTGCACGACGGCATATGGCCGCGTCCCGCTGCGCGGATCGGAGAGGCCGACCGGCTTCATCGGTCCGAAGCGAAGCGTATCTTCGCCGCGCTCAGCCATCACTTCGATGGGAAGGCAGCCTTCGAAATAGGGCGTCGATTTCTCCCATTCCTTGAATTCGCTCTTTTTGCCGGAAAGCAATGCGGCGATGAATGCGCGGTATTCTTCTTCGTTCAGCGGGCAATTGACGTAATCGGCGCCGTCGCCCCCTGGCCCTTTTTTGTCGTAGCGCGATTGCATCCAGGCGATCGAGAAATCGATCGACTCCCGATGCACGATGGGTGCAATCGCATCGAAGAACGACAGCGAATCTTCGCCGCTCAGCGCGCGGATGTATTGCGACAGCGCCGGCGAGGTCAGCGGGCCGGTGGCCACGATCACCGATTGCCAGTCTTCCGGCGGCGTGGAAATCTCCTCGCGGCGGATTTCGATGTTCGGATGATTTTCGATGGCGCGCGTGATTGCATGCGAGAATCCATGCCGGTCGACGGCGAGCGCACCGCCCGCCGGCAATTTATGCGCATCGGCGGCGTTCAGGATCAGCGAGCCCGCGCGGCGCATTTCTTCATGCAGCAAGCCGACCGCATTGTTCTGCCAATCGTCCGAACGCAGCGAGTTGGAACAAACGAGTTCGGCCAAACCATCCGTCTGATGGGCGTCGGTGCCGCGAACGGGGCGCATTTCGTGAAGTATCACGCGGGCGCCCATTTGGGCTGCCTGCCAGGCGGCCTCGCTTCCGGCCAATCCGCCGCCGACGATGTGTATGGGCGTTTCGATTTTTGCCAATGCGCTGATTTCCCTCAAGAAACGCCTTTTGATTGTTCCTCGAAAAATTGGGGGGATCCCCCCCTCTCCCCCGTATCGTGGAATGAAAAACGGGCCTCGGCGCAAGCGAAAGATAGGCGCGCCCGCGCCCGATTCAAGCGCGTCAGCCGAACAGCGGCGCGGTGCGGTCGAACCACGGCCGCGCTTCTTCGAGCTGGGCCGCGAGCCGATAGAGCGTCGCTTCGTCGGAATAGCGCCCGGTGAACATCATGCCGATGGGAAGTCTGTTGCCCGATATGCCGAGCGGCAGCGAGATCGAAGGCTGGCCCGTCATGTTGAACGGCGGCGTATAGCCGAAGATGCGCGACTGGCGCTTGTTGAATTCGCGCGGGCTCACATTCACCGGATCGAGATGACCGATGGGCGGCGGCGGCGCGATGGTGACGGGCGAGAACAGCACGTCGAACTCGCGCCACAATCCCACGATCTGCCGCCCGATATGGCGCAGCGTCTGCATGCCCCAGCCCACTTGCGCCCCGCTCATCATCTTCGAGCCCTGATAGGCGGCCCAGGCCAGCGGCTCGAAATCATGTTCGGTCGGTTCGCGGCCGATCATGCGCGCGTGATCCTCGATGGAGGCGATGAAAATCGCGCCCGACACGAAACCTTGCGCCTTGTAGAGCTTGCGCCAGTCGATGGGCAGCTCCTTTTTCTCGATCAGCGTGTGGCCGAGTTCCCCGAGCAGCTTCAAGGTGGAATCGAACACGGCCTGGACGTCCGGCGTCACCGGCGTCTTGCTCGGCGTGTCTGTGCAGAAGGCGATCTTCAATTTGCCGGGCGCGGTTTTGATTTCGTCCATATAGGGCCGCGACTTTGCCGGCGCCGCGTAGGGCGCATCCTCTTCCGGATATCCCGTCCAGTCGAGCATGGCCGCGGAATCGCGCACCGTGCGCGTCAGTACATGATCGACGACGAAGCCGTGCGCGCGGCCGCGGTCGTCGGGCGCGCCGGGATTTCTGTATTGCGTCGGCTTCATGCCGACGAGCCCGCATTGCGCCGACGGTATGCGGATCGAGCCCAGCCCATCGGAGCCATGCGCCATCGGCACCATGCCGGAAGCCACCGCCGCCGCCGCGCCGCCGGACGAACCGCCCGAGGAATAATCGGGATTCCACGGATTGCGGCAAATGCCGAGATGGCGGCCTTCGGTCGTGCCGGGAATGCCGAATTCGGGCGTGTTGGTCTTGCCGAGGAGCACGACGCCCGCCGCGCGATAGCGCCGCGTCAGTTCCGCATCGTATTTGGGGACATAATCCTTGAGATAGGCCGAACCGTTCGTCATCGGCCAGCCTTCCACCGCCATGCCGATATCCTTGATGAGAAACGGCACGCCCTTGAACGGCCCGTCGGCGAGTTTGCCCTTCGCGGTTTTGCGCGCTTCGTCATAGGCCTTGTAGACGACCGCGTTCAATTTCGGATTGTGTTTTTCGATGCGCGCAATCGCTTCCTCGACGAGCTCTGCGGGCGAAACCTCGCCGCGCCGCACGAGATGGGAAAGGCCGAGTGCGTCGTAGTCGTTATATGCGGCGAAGGCCATGTCAGTCCTCCAGTTTGGGGGCGCGGCCGATCCAGGGCGCGGCGTCCTCGATTTCGGCCGCGAGTTTCAGAAGCGTCATCTCGTCGCCGGCGCGCGCGACGAATTGCACGCCGATGGGAAGTCCTTCCTTGCTCATCGCGAGCGGCAGGTTGATGGCGGGCTGGCCGGTCGCGTTCTGCAGCGACGTGAACGGCACATGATACATGACCGGCGCGAAGGCCTTGTGGACGTCGGATTCCTCGCGGTCGATCATGCCATGGGGAAACGGCAGTTGCGCCAGCGTCGGCGTGAGCCAGAGATCGTAGGCTTCATGGAATTTCGCCGCCTCGCGCGCGGCGCGATGCAGCATCTGCACGGCCCAGATTTGCTGATAGCCGAACAGCGTCTTGCCGCGCTCATAGAGCGCGAACGTGATGGGCTCCAGATAATCGAGGCAAGGCGTGCGGCCGAGCGCGCGCGCCAGCGTTTCGATCGCATAGGCGCCATTGGTCGCCCATAGCGTCATGAACGCGACCCTGGTCGTGGCGTGATCGATGGCGGGATTTGCCTCCTCGACGCGATGGCCGAGCTGCTCCAGGAGCTTCACCGTGTTCTTCATCGCCTCCAGCACCTGGCCGTTGAAGGCGGAGCCTTCGGGCGATTTGAGCGCGACCGCGATCTTCAATCTGCGCGGGCGCGTCCCGATGCCTTCGAGATAAGGTCCGTCGGGCTGGAGCGCGAAATAGGGATCGCCATAATCGGGCGCCGAGGTGAGATCGAGCATGAGCGCGGTGTCGCGCACGGTGCGGCTCACGCAATTGTCGACGGAAAGCCCGCTCGTCGCGTCGGCAGCATCGGGGCCTTGCGTGATGCGCCCGCGCGAGACCTTGAGGCCCACAAGACCGCAACACGATGCCGGAATGCGGATCGAGCCGCCGCCATCGGTCGCATGCGCCACCGGCACGATGCGGGCCGCGACAGCCACGGCCGATCCGCCGGAAGAGCCGCCCGCGGTGATGCCCGTCTTCCAGGGATTTTCCGCCGTGCCCCACAGCCTGGATTCGGTGACCGGCATGATGCCGAATTCCGGCACGTTGGTTTTGCCCAGCGGAACGAGCCCGGCGTCCTTGTAGCGTTTCACCAGCGTGGAATCGAATGTGGAAGGCTGATCGGAGGTGAAGCGCGAACCGGAACGCGTCACCATGCCGATGCAATGGGCGCGCATGTCTTTCAGGAACATCGGCACGCCGGCGAGCGCGCCGCCCGGATTCTTCTTCGCCGCGTCGCGGGCGCGTTCGTAATCCTTGAACACGATCGCGTTCAGCCTGGGATTGAGCTCTTCGGCGCGCGCGATGGCTTCGTCCACCGCGTCGAGCGCGGAGATCTCTTTCCTTGCAATGAGCTCTGCGAGGCCGATGGCGTCGTACCGGCCATATTCGGCAAAGCGCATCAGTTCACTCGCGTCTTGGCGTATTGGCCGGCCCAGGGCGCGGCCTTTTCGAGTTGCGCCGCGAGCTTGAGCAAATTCGCCTCATCGCCGAAGCGGCCGACGAATTGCACGCCGACGGGCAGATTGTCCGCGTTCCAGGAGAGCGGCACGTTGATGGCGGGCTGGCCGGTCGCGTTCTGGATCGGCGTGAATGGAACGTAATCGGTCAACGAGGCGAACACCTTCATCGCATCGGTTTCTTCCATGTCGATGGTGCCGAGCTTCACCGGCGGTGCGGCAAGCGTCGGCGTCAGCCACATGTCGTAGGTTTCGTGGAAGCGCGCGGCGTTGCGCGCGGCCTGCGCCATCATGCCTTTGGCGCGCAGATATTCGCTGGAGGTGACTTTGGTTCCCATCTCGTAGATGCCCCAGGTGAGGCCTTCGAACAATTGGCGGCTGGGCGTCTGGCCGGTCAGTTGCGCGATCATGTCGATGGGGGCTGCGAGGTTCGCCGCCCACACCGCGATGAAGGGCGGAAAGAGGCTCGAAAGATCGATCGACGGCGAGGCCTCCTCGATCGTATGGCCGAGGCTTTCGCAGAGCTTCGCCGCCTTTTGGACAGCGGCTGCGCAATCGGCGTGCACCGGCTTTCCGTCGAGCGTCTTCGTCGAGAAGGCGATGCGCAATTGCTTCGGCGGCGTCTCGGCTTCGTTGCGCCAGGATGCGGGCGCGGGCGGCGCCCAATAAGGATCGCCCTGCACATTGCCCGCGATGGCATCGAGAGCGGCGGCGCTATCGCGCACGCTGCGCGAGACGACGAGATCGATGGCGAGCCCATCCACCACGTCGCCGAAATCGGGACCGTAGGAGACGCGCCCGCGCGTCGGCTTCAATCCGACAAGTCCGCAGCACGAGGCGGGAATGCGGATCGAGCCGCCGCCGTCATTGGCATGCGCCATCGGCACGACGGATGCCGCGACCAGAGCCGCCGATCCGCCCGACGATCCGCCCGTCGAATGCTCGGGATTGAAGGGATTGCGCGCGGTGCCGTAAAGCCGCGATTCCGTCGTCGGCACGAGGCCGAATTCGGGAACGTTCGTCTTGCCGAGGATCGCGAGGCCCGCCTGGCGGAAGCGCGCCGTCAGGTTGGAATCCTGTCCCCACGGAATGGGCGGCATGAAAGCCGTGCCCTGGCGGGTGGGCATGTCGGTGGCGAAGGCGAAAATGTCCTTCAGGAAAAACGGCACGCCGGTGAACGGACCCTTCGGCAGCCCGCGCTCCACCGAAGCGCGCGCGGCGTCATAGGCCTTGTAGGCGATGGCATTGATCTTGGGATTGATCCTCTCGGCGCGCGAAATCGCCTCTTCCACCAATTCGCCCGCGCTGACATCGCGATTGGCGACCAGTTCGGCCAGCCCCAGCGCGTCGTAATTTGCATAATCCCGGATCGCCATTTTTCCCACCTGCCGTTTATCGCCCGCGAATTTAGCGGCGGACTGACAGGCTGTCACTCACGCATTTTGCATTAGTGAAAGGGCAGCGGCGGCGTGCCGAGAATTTCCGGGCCCTCCATGCGGGGTTCGCCCGCGCCCCAGGCGGGAAGTACGAATTTGGCCCGGCGCAGCACGGGCGCGCCTTCAGTCCCGTAATCGGTCTCGACGGGCTCGACCGTCACCAGTTCGGCCTCGGCTTTGTGCGCATCGAGGCGGAGAAGCGCATAACCATTGGCGTTGTATCGATGTAATTGAGCAGCGGATTGATGTGCGTGGCCGTCGCCTTGGCGATCATGTCCGAGCCCGTATAGGAGCGCAGCAGCGCGCTGACGCAGCCTTCCATCAGAAGCGAATTCAGATTTTCCACGCGCTTGCCTTCCGATTGATAGGTGACGAGGCGATGAAAGGCGGGCTGGTTGCGCGAGCCGTAATCGAATTCGTTGAACATCGGAAGGGAGGAAATTCCGGCCACGAGGAATTCGGCCGCGACCGCTCTGGGCTCGGCCGCATCCGCGTTGTCGGGAAGAAGCGCCGCGCCATGGCAATGGTGATCGCCGGTGCAGGAGATGAAATTGGCGATTTTCTGTTCGCGGATGAATTGCATCAGCTCGCTCAATTCCGAGGGGTAGCCGCCCCAGGCGTCGGTGGTGACGGCGACATCGGGATAATCGGCGAAGGGAATGGCCGAAAGATCGATCCGCAGCGTCATGGCCGGGACCGAATTGGCCCAGATCTTCCACGTCGCGCTGGACGCCTTCAGCGTCGCTTTGAACCAGGCTTTCTGCCCCGGTCCCATCATGGTTCCGGGCGGCAGATGGGCGCGGTGATTTTTCACTTCGCCGTTCTTGAGCTTCAGCGTCTTCACGTCCGTTTTCTTGCCGGCATCGAGCGTCTTGATCACATCGAGCGGCGGCAATACGAGGCCCGCGGCCTTTTTGACCTCTTCGGTATAAACCGAAGGGCTGCGATAGGAGCGAAGATCGGTGATGACGAGATCGAGATGTTTGCCCCAGCGCAGCGAGCGATAGATCGCGATCGTTTCCAGCGCCTTCACATTGTCGGGGTTCTTGTCGATCCAGTCGGGGCGCGGTCCTTCGAACGGCGTGTTCTCGACCTCGGCGAAGACGAAATCATGCGCAGGGCCCGTGCCCGAGAGAATGGCCGGAACATATTCGAAGAAGGATTGCGCGGCGGCGACTTTGCGCGTCATCGCAGGAACGCCGTCGCTGCCATAGGTTTCCGCCGTCTGCCAGCAATCGTTGGAGAATTCGTGATCGTCCCAGGTGTGGATGAAGGGAAAGCGCGCCCGCGCCGCGCGCAAGTATGGATCGCTGAGATAAAGCTTGTAGAGGAAGCGGTAATCGGCGAGCGACACCGCGTTCTTCGCGCCGGGCTTGTCGCCGCCCCACGGGCTTTTTTTCCACGGCGCGCTGCCGTCGGGGAACGGCGGAACGGCGCGCGGATTGCCGTCGCGGTCCTTCAGCCATGCGGGATTTGCCGGATCGATATCGGGACGGTCGCCGCGCACTTCATAGATGAAATCGCCCAGATGCAGCACGAAATCGACTTTCGGGCGGGCTTCGTCGTCGCGCACCAGGCGCTGATAGGCGCCGTAGAATCCTTCCTCGAAATTCTGGCAGCAGAGGAACGCGAAGTTCACCGCGCGCGGATCGTCCGCGGCGGGCGCGGTCAGCGTGCGTCCCGTGGGCGAGACGCTTTCGCCGTCGTGGCTGAGGAAGCGGTAGAAATAATGCGTATAAGGTTCGAGCCCATGAACGATCAGCCGGATCGTGTGATCGCTCGCATCGCTCGCCTTGACCGGCTGTTCGACGATCACCTTCGCGAAATCCGCGGTCTTCGACATCTGCGCCACGAGCGAAACCGCGCCGCCATCCGCCGTCTCGGCACGCGTCCACAGGATAACCGTATCGGGCTCCGGATCGCCCGATGCGATGCCTTGCGGAAACGAAACCGCGCCCGTCTTTGCGCCCGCCGCGCGCGCGAAAGGCGCGAAAGGCGCTCCCGCCATAGCCACGAAACAGCCCGCACCGGCCGCAAAACGCGCAAGGAATGCGCGCCGGTTCATGTCCATTGTCATCTGCTCACCCCGGAATGGCGTTTTGCCGATCTTGTCCGGTA
This sequence comes from Rhizomicrobium sp., assembly GCA_035516955.1. GTDB lineage: Bacteria > Pseudomonadota > Alphaproteobacteria > Micropepsales > Micropepsaceae > Rhizomicrobium. Next base: position 3,199 of record DATIZS010000180.1, on the reverse strand, counting down.
TTCACGACAAAGCCAATCGCGATTGCGAGCCGCTGTGCCGCCTTCTAGGATGCGCGCCCAAACGGGGGAGCCATGCGTAAAATTCCGGTGTGGAAGACGGTCGCCCAGGGCTATGCCTTCACCTTCGGCCAGCTCGGCACGATCATCGGGCTCATCTGGCTTCCCATGGTGATCGCGGCGGTGGCCGGCTATTTCGTGATGTCGCAATATTACAGCGCGCTTCCGCCCGCGATCGAGGAGGGCGACCCCGCCGCCGCCGGCCGCGCGGCGCTGATCGTCATCCTGTGGAGCGTGATCTCGCTGATGCTGTCGTCGATCATGTATACCGCCGTCACGCGCCAGGCGCTGGGCCTGCGCCACGGGCCTGCGCTCATCAGCTTTCATTTCGGCGCGAGCGAATGGCGCGTGTTCGGCGCGCTGGCGGCCCTGATCGCGATCCTGATCCTCTTTCTGTCGATTTATTTGTCCGCCATGGGGCTGCTTCTGAAGCAGACCGCGCCCGGCGCGCCGCCGAACATGGGGGCGGGCCTGCTGGCGCTCGTTTTCCTGCCTGCGCTCTTCTACGCGATGGTGCGGCTGAGCTTCCTGCTCATCCCGGCGACCGTGGCCGAAGGAACGATCGGCCTGGCGCGAAGCTGGCAGCTGTCGGGGGGAAATTTCTGGCGCATCGTGCTCATCGGGATAGCCACGCTGGCGCCGCTCTTCATCCTGGCCGGCGTGGCCGAAATCGCCATCCTGGGGACGGGCGCGCTTGTGCCGCACAATGTGCCCGCCGGCGACGCCGACGCGCAGCTTCGCGAGCTGGTGCGCGAGATGCGCGCGGCTTCGCCGCATATGCCACTGCTCTACGGCTTCTCCTTTCTGATCGCGCCTTTGGGAATGGGGCTGGGCCTTTCACCGGCCGCTTTCGCCTATCTCGCGCTCAAGAACGGTTCGACCACAAACTGAACGGCCTGTTTTTGCATTGCCAAAGATTTGTGCGCTGCAGCGAGTGCGCGGCACAAATTGCAATCGCAACCGTAACGTCCTGAATATTTCATGTTATCTTTTTATCATCCCTGAATTCGGCCGGAGGGGCGTAGATGGACACCATTCCCGTTGGCAAAAGCATCGGCGGCGCATACGGATTTCTCTTCGGCCGCATCCTGACAATCCTGGGTTTGAGCTGGCTTCCCGCCGCGATTTACGGTGCCGGCAGGCTGGCTTTCGTGAATCACGTCATGCCCGGCGTGCTGACGGCGCTGCATAACGGCGCGCATCCCTCGCCTGGCGCGCATATCGCCATGCTCGCGCTGTTTCTGTTTTCGCTTCTGATGTTTGCGATCATCGCGCTGCCGCTGAACCGCGAGGCGCTGGGTTCCCGCGGCGAGACGGTGCTGGCCAGGCTCGTCATCGGCATGCCCGAATTGCGCCTCTTCGGGGCCTATGTGCTGATCGACGTTATCCTCATCGCGCTGATCGTCGCCATCGTGTTCGGCTTGATCGGCGTCGTGATGGGTACGAAGGCGGCGCTCGGCCTGTGGGCGCAAGGCACGCCGCTCGCCGGATGGCCGGTGCTGCGCATCGTGCATATCGCCTCGGCGGTGATCGCGATTCTTATTCTGCTGTTCGTGGCGCTGCGCCTCTCGTTCCTGATTTCGGTCGTGACGGCGGCGGAAGGAAAGGCGAGCCTGCGCCGCGCATGGGAGCTTTCGAGCGGGAATTTCTGGCGCATTCTGGCGATCGTACTTGCGATCCTCGTGCCGGTCGCCATCCTGACCATCGCTTGCGAATATGCCGTGCTGGGCTCGCTATTGTCTGCATTCCACCATGGAATGTTCGCGGGGCGCCGTCCCGATCCGTCGGCGGCCTTTGCGCTGGTGCAAGCGCACGGCCCGGTTCTGGTCGCGATTGCCGCGGCGATCGTCGTGATCCTGAATGCGCTTTTCGCCGGCGCCGCAGCCACGGCCTATCGCGCCCTGGTGCCGCCGCCGTCGCAGGAAACCGAATCCACCGGAACGGGAGCTCGCATCGAGCCGTTCGCCGAACCGTCGCCGCCCGCGGATGAAGCGGTTGCCGAAGAAACCCCCGTTGCGCACGAACCCGCTCCCGAGCCTCAGCCCGAAACGCATGCCGAAATTTCCGAGGAAGCGCCGGCGGAGCATGTCGAGGAGCCGATCGAGCTGCACGAGGTGGAAGCGGCCGACGAAGCGCATGACGCGCCGCCTGCCGAGCATCACGAAGAGCCCGGTGCGCACGCACACTGAATTGTCCACCTGACGCGCGCCTCAGGAATGCGGGAAATTACCTCGCGCTACTCCGCCGCCTTCATCCGCCGCACGGGCTTTTCCGGCGCGCGGTTTTTGAGCAGCGGTTTGAGATATTGGCCGGTATAGGAGCGCGCGGTTTTCGCCACATCCTCGGGCGTTCCCGCCGCCACGATCTCGCCGCCGCCATCGCCGCCTTCGGGGCCGAGGTCGACGATCCAGTCGGCCGTCTTGATGACCTCGAGATTGTGCTCGATCACCACGACCGTGTTGCCGTTATCGACCAGCTCGTGCAGCACATCGAGCAGCTTCTTCACGTCGTGGAAGTGAAGCCCGGTGGTCGGCTCGTCGAGGATATATAATGTGCGCCCCGTGGCGCGGCGCGACAGTTCCTTGGAGAGTTTCACGCGCTGGGCCTCGCCGCCCGACAGCGTCGTCGCCTGCTGGCCGATGGAAATATAGCCGAGCCCCACGCGCTTCAGCGTGTCCAGCTTTTCGCGGATCGCCGGCACCGCCTTGAAGAGTTCCGCGCCCGCTTCCACCGTCATGTCGAGCACATCGGCGATGGAATGATCGCGGTATTTCACTTCCAGCGTTTCGCGATTGTAGCGCTTGCCCTTGCAGACATCGCATTGCACATAGACGTCGGGCAAAAAGTGCATCTCGATCTGGATGACGCCGTCGCCCTGGCATGCCTCGCAGCGCCCGCCCTTCACGTTGAAGGAAAAGCGCCCCGGCTGATAACCGCGCGCCTTCGATTCCGGAAGCTCGGTGAACCAGTCGCGGATCGGCGTGAACGCGCCGGTATAGGTGGCCGGATTCGAGCGCGGCGTGCGGCCGATGGGCGATTGATCGATCTCGACTACTTTGTCGATGTGTTCGAGACCTTCGATGGAATCGTGCGCGCCCGGTTCGCCATGCGAGCCATAGATCGCTTTGGCGAGCGAGCGGTA
>DATIZS010000179.1:0-3156 GCA_035516955.1 Rhizomicrobium sp. | reverse complement strand
CAACGAGATCGTGGTCGTCGACACGAATAAGCTCGCCGTCGCCGCGCGCTGGCCGACGGCGCCCTGCCAGAAACCGCACGGGATGGCGATGGATACACAAACGGGCCGCTTGTTCGTCAGTTGCGGCAATCGGCACATGATCGTCGTCGATGCCGCAAACGGCAAGATCGTCGCCGATTTCCCCATTGGCGAGGGAACCGATGCTGCTGCCTTCGATCCGAAAGCGAAATTCGTCTACAGCTCGAACCGCGACGGAACGCTGTCGGTCATCGCCGAGCGCGGACCGGACGATTTTGTCCTCCTCGGGAACGTCAAGACGGCCCCCGGCGCCCGCACAATGGCGCTCGATCCCAAGACCGGCCGCATCTTCCTTGTCACCGCCGACGCAAGCAAAACCGAACCGTCCCAAAAGCCGGGCCACGGACCGGAACTCGTCTTCGCGCCCGATAGCGTGAAGCTGTTGGTTCTGGCGCCCGCCGGCGCGCCGTAAGCCGCCGCTCTCGGCCCGCTGCGAGCGCAGAGCGGAATATCTGGCAGACTGGCCCCCGCGCCATTTCTCGAGCACGCCCGCGCCTCGGCGTTGGGGAGAAGCGTGCCGGATCAGGAAAACCACCGCATGGGCGGATTCGACAATGTCGCGGGATCGTTCCGCTTCGATTTGACCGACAGCGATGCCGCCATACGCACCGCTGCGTTTGCGGAAATCGGCCGGCTCTCGCGGGCACACGGCAATCTCGCTGCCAGGCATTTGGCAGCCGGCTTTCAGTATCAGGGCAAGCGCATCGCCTTCGTCAATCCACAACGCGGAATCTTCAAGCCGCAGCAAATGCGCCATCCGCTCTCGATAATGACTGTTTATCCCAGGCCCCGGGCGCACAGTGTGGTACGACGACCAGCGGGACGTTCACCGGCAGATCTTCAATGGCGATGAAAGCGTCGATTATGCATTCATGGGAACGGACCCCGACGCTGCCGCGCGCGGTTTGAGATTTTCAAGTCGGCCGCTCAGATGCACCACACTACCGTGCCGCAACCAAGCGAGATGCGCAGCGGTCAGCTCGCCGTGAATTCCGCGAGCGGCTTCTCGCGTAAGGCGGCAATCCGTTCGGCAACGTCTTCCGTGGCACCAAGACAGGGCGCGATCAGCGCTTCGTTCTTGCGCCATTTGTGCGGATCGGGCGGCGTCAAGGTGTAGCGCGAAGGTTTGAGCGGCTTTGCGGCTATATTCTGCATCGCGGCGCCGAAGGGCACGCCGGCAAAGGCGCAGAGCCGAATGAGCTCGGCGCCCGGATCGCTCAAGAAATCCTCGTAGGAAACCGCGCACCAATCGCTCCCGGGCAGTGCCGCCAGATCGTTCAGGATCGTTTCATTCGTATCGCGCCATTGGCGCATCGCGATTTCGCCGAGATCGCTGCGAACAAGCTCGCGCCAGCCGGGAATCAGCAGCAGCGACCACGGCGGGCCATCCCATTCCGGCAAGTCCTTGTAGGTGACGAAGCGGCCCGAGCGCCACGCCTCGATGATCGCGCTCATATTCGCGCGCGGCTCGCGATGGAGGAAAATGAATTTCGCGTCGGGGAATATCGCCTTCAGAAAGGGAATGCGCAGCGCGTTCTTCGGCGTCTTCTCGAGAAAGCGCACGATCTGCGGCGCGTTTCCGATATCGGTATAGAGCTGTTTGTCCTTGCGCAGGCTCAGGAGATAATTGGCGCGCAATTCCTCCGACACGTCGTCGTTGGCGTCGTCTCCCGTCAGCCGGTTGGAATCGAAATCGCGGGCGCGGGGATTGAGGCTTTTGATGCGCTCGACATGCGCATGGCCTTCGCCGCCGAGCGTCCAGAAAGCCTCGTTCGCGGAAAGCGTTTCGAAGAGAAGCGTGCTGCCGGAGCGCGGGGCGGCCACGATGAACACGGGCGCTTTGAATTCCGGCATATAGGTTTCGGCCGACACATGCTCGATGCGCAACTGCGCGGCCGTCGCAGGCGCAATCATCGCGTCGAACGCGGCGGGAAGCGCACTCGCCAGCGGCCTTCCGTTGCTCGCGAGCTTCAGATCCCTCGACACCGAGTTCACCGCGTCCTTGCCGCATTTGGCGAGCGCCATGAAGCGTTCCAGCCCCGCGCCTTGCGGCCCGTAGGCATGCCAGATCAGGCGCCATTCGCGCGCGATGCTGCCGGTCAGGTTGCGCACGAAGGCGATCGCGGCGGGATCGTTTTCCGGCACGGCTTCGACATCGGCCATGAGCCGCTGGAATTCCTGATCGAGTTCGGCCGGATGAATCACCGGATCGCCGACATGCGTTTCCAGCATCAGCGAGGGCCGTGCATTGCGCTTGAACGGCACGAGGCGCGGATGCGCGTCTTCCTCGCCCAGCGGTCTGGCCATATCCCAGAATTCGTTGCTGCCATATGTGTCGAAGGTCAGATGCACGCGACGGACCGGGGTTTCGTTCACCACCCAATGGTTTCGCCAATTGTCGAATGTCCAGGCTTCGCCCTCTGCCATATGCACGCTCTCGCTTTCGCAATGAAAGCGGATGGCGGGGTCGGTGATGAGCGGAATATGCACGCGGCAATGCGTGCGCCAATAATAACGGATGTCGAAATGCACGGGCACGCCGTGGCCGGGCTCCAGCCGCATGAAGCGCGCGCGGCCCAACACCGTGCGGAACTCGGCCAGGGCCTGCATGATATAAGGAGACCGAAGCAGATATTCGGTCGGCTCCATGGGCGGCTCGAAGCCGTCGCTCTCCACATCGCCTTCGGTCGCGATCAGCGGCAGCGCCGAATTGCCGTTGAAATTCTGCGGATGGAAGCGCCAGGCTTCCTCGGGAATCGCCTCGAGCTCCGCGCGCAGCCGCTCCACATCGAAACGCAGCGGGAATTTGTAGAAACGGTGCGGCAGATGCATCGGCTTGGCCCCTTTGGCCTGAAATTCTAGGCAATATCCCGCACCGCACAAGCGGGCGGCGCCCTTCGCATCCGCACTCCGAAAAATATATCGCCAAACGCCTTACCCAACTCGCATGCTTGGCGCGTCTCTACCTAACACGCGGGGGGACGGCTCCCCGAGAAGGGCTGGCAGGGGGATGCCAGACGGCAACGAACGCAACGGCGCGAAACATCCGCACGGCGAGGACGGCGTGAGCACGCCTTC
>DATIZS010000178.1:0-11445 GCA_035516955.1 Rhizomicrobium sp. | reverse complement strand
TTCCAGCAACACGGTTAGGTAAGCCTCCGCGCCCTTGCGCACCCAGCTTCGCGCCGGCACGAGGAAGATCGTGCGCGCGGTCTGCTGGCTGATCGTGCTGGCGCCGCGCAACCGCCGTCGCGGATGGCGCTCATGGGTCTGGATGGCCTTGTCGATCGATTTCCAGTCGAAGCCGTTATGCGAACAGAAGCGTTCGTCCTCCGCCGCGATCGCCGCGCGGCCGAGCGCGGGCGCGATATCGCCGTAAGCTACCCATTCGTGATGCGCGCCGTTGCCGCTCACGAACGAGACGATCATCTGCGGCGTCAGCGGCACCGGCACGAATCGGAACAACAAGATCAAAAGCGCCGGAATCGGAAACGCGAAGGCGAAGAGGATCGCGATCACGCGCCGGACCCATGGCGTGCGCTCGCCCGCGCCCCACCACAGCCAGCGGAAAAAATCCTTCGCGCCCGCGCCGATTTTGGAGAACCGACCCATCACAGACGCACAGTCCTCAAACGGAGCGCATTGGCGATCACGGAAACCGAGCTCAGGCTCATGGCGGCGGCCGCGATCATAGGCGAGAGCAGAAGCCCCGTGAACGGGTAGAGCACGCCGGCCGCGACCGGCACCCCCAGCGAATTGTAGACAAAGGCGAAGAACAGGTTCTGCTTCATGTTGCCCAGCGCCGCGCGGGCGAGCTTGCGGGCGCGCACGAGGCCCGCGAGATCGCCTTTGATAAGCGTCAGCCCCGCGGTTTCGATGGCCACGTCCGAGCCCGTGCCCATGGCGATGGAGATCTCGGCGGCGGCGAGCGCGGGCGCATCGTTGACGCCGTCGCCGGCCATGGCGACGTGGCGGCCTTCGCCGCGCAGTTTCGCCACGAGCTTCGCTTTGTCCTCCGGCGTCTGGCCGGCCACGACCTGTTCGATTCCCGCTTCGCGCGCCACCGCGCGCGCCGTCGTTTCGGCGTCGCCCGTGGCCATGACGATGGAAAGCCCGTCATCCATCAGTATACGGAGCAATTGGCCGGCATTGGCTTTCAGCGGATCTTTGGCCGCGACGAGGCCGAGCAGCGCCCCGCCTTGGGCGACGAACACAGCGCTCGCGCCTTCGCCGCCCAACTGGTCGGCCGCATCCTTCAACGGCGCAGGATCGATCCCGTTGGCGACGAGCAATCCGGCGCGGCCGACAAGCGCGGGCTTTCCGTCCACCATGCCCTTCAAGCCCTGTCCCGTCACGCTTTCGAATTCAGCGACCGCGGGCAACGAGAGTCCGCGTTCCTTCGCGGCCTGCTCGATGGCATGGGCGAGGGGGTGCGCGCTCGCCGATTCCAGCGCGGCCGCGATTCTCAGCACATCGTTCTCGCTCACGCCTTCGGCGGCGCGGATGGCGGCGAGCGCCGGCTTTCCTTGCGTCACCGTCCCCGTCTTGTCGATCACCAGCGTGTCGGCGCGGGCGAGGCGTTCGAGCGAGACCGCGTTGCGCACCAGCACGCCGGCATGGGCGCCGCGCCCCACCGCCACCATCACCGACATGGGCGTCGCAAGGCCGAGCGCGCAGGGACACGCGATGATGAGCACGGACACGCCGGCGACGAGCGCGAAATCGAAGCGCGGCTCCGGCCCGAACGCATACCACGCCGCGAAGGCCGCGATGGCGATGGCCACCACTAGCGGCACGAACCATGCGGCCACGGAATCGGCCAGGCTCTGCATCGGCGCCCGGCTTCTCTGCGCTTCGGCGACGAGGCCCGCGATCTTGGCCAGCATCGTATCGGCGCCGACGCGCGTCGCGCGCATCGCAAAGCTGCCTTCGCCGTTCAGCGTGCCGCCGGTGAGTTTGGCGCCGCGCGATTTCTCGACCGGCATGGATTCGCCGGTGAGCATGGATTCGTCGACCGCGCTTTCGCCCTCGATCACTTCGCCGTCTGTGGGCACCGATTCGCCGGGCCGCACGATCAGCACGTCGCCTATGCGCACGGCTTCGAGCGGCACGTCTTCGGTGCCGTTTGCCGTGCGGCGCCGCACCGTCTTGGGCGAAAGATCGAGCAGCGCCCGTACCGCAGCCCCCGTGCGCGCCTGCGCGCGGAGCTCCAGCACCTGTCCCGCCAGCACCAGGGTCACGATCACCGCCGCCGCCTCGAAATAGACGGGCGGGGCGGCATTCATGCCGTGATAGGCCGCGGGCACGATGGCGGGAAACAAAAGCGCCGTCAGCGAATAGAGAAATGCCACGCCCACGCCGAGGCCGATCAGCGTGAACATGTTGGCGTGGCCCGAGACCGCGCCTTTCCAGCCCCGCACGAAAAACGGCGCCGCCGCCCACAACACCACGGGCGCAGAAAGCGCAAGCTCGATCCATCCGCGCGCGACAGGCGAGAGCAATGCGTCCAGCGCGGCCCCCGACATGGCGAGCGCGAACACGATGGCGCTCAAAGGAAGCGAAACCCGGAAGCGCCGGAGCATGTCGCGATATTCGGAATCGTCGGCCGCCGCGGGATCGAGCGGTTCCAGCGCCATGCCGCAGAGCGGACAGGTGCCGGGGCCTTCATGCCGGATTTGCGGATGCATCGGGCAGGTGAAGATCGCCGTTTTTCGATTCTGCGGTCCGTTTTGGACAGACTCCGCCCGCTCTTCACGAACGGGTTCCAAAAAACGCAGCGGTTCGGCCCGGAATTTCTCCACGCAGTTGGCCCCGCAGAAAAAATAATCCGCGCCCGCGTGATGATGGACATTGCCCTTGGCGTGAGCGCTTTCGGGCGACACCATCATCCCGCAAACGGGATCGCGGATTTTTTCCTGCATCCGGCCAGTTACCCGCGGATAATTGCGGTTTTCAAGATGCCTCCGGCCTGCGCGCATATTATGTGGCGCGACGTGTTCCGTCCTTCCCGGCGCAGCCCCGTCGCAACGGGGCTCCCGCTCGCGCGAGGAGATCAGGGCAAGGCGGGGGCGGATCAGCGGGTCATGGGAGGTTCCTTCTTTCCAAAACAAAACAAGGGCTTGCCGGATTTCGCCGGAGCCCTGGCTCGTTATCCAATTGTCGGGATGTAGTGGGAAATGGTGATCGACCGTGACGGTGTCAAGGGGTGGTGGATGATTTTTCCGCTCTACCTGAGGCTCACGCCGCCTGAGGAACGTAATGAAGCACGATCAGATCCTTGAGCGCGCAAGGCGCGACGGCATATGCGCGGCCCTGATCGTCGCTGAATTCGACGAGAGCCGTATTTTCGTCAAGCATCTCGACAATCGTGCCCACCTGGCCCCGCGCGAGACCGTTCGCGGGCAGATCGGCCAGCAGAGCAACGACGCTCAAAAGCTTCGGCTTTTCGTCCGTTTGCGTTTTCATCGCTATAATACCCAACACGTCACGAACCGGATTGCGTTCTCACCCGGGCGCACGATCCAGAGCGTTCTTACCACAACCCTGCGAGATTGTCGCGCGACTTCGATATCGGCGCGCCAGCGGGTTCCGAAAGAGTCTGTTGCGATCTCGACCGCTTCGGAGCGGCCCGCACCGCGCAGTAACGCATCCCTTAACCAAGCCGCATGGCGCTGCCCGATCCCGAGCGCATCACGAAACACCCGCGCCTTGTGACGTCCACGGGGATGCGCTGGATCGAGGCGATATCTTTCAAGTTTGCGGACGTCCAGAATTGCGTGGCCCGTGTGAGGCAAGCGAGTCATGAAATGATCCTAGGGACCTCTTCAGGCTGCCGCGATAGAGCGTATTTATTGCGGGCCCGGATCGGACGCGCAAGACAAACGCGAGAAAAAATGCAATAATCGGAACATTGAATATTAGTTGCTTTCAACAAATCCGTGGGGGATTTCATGGGGCGGGGCAAACGGTTTTTCGTGTTGTGCATGACGGCGCTCGCATTCGCGGGCGGTCTCTCCGGCATCTGCCGCGCCGATGACGGCACGCCGATCCGTCAATTCGATATCCCCACGCTCGAAAAGCTCGGCCGCGAAATGTACGACCAGGATGAGGAAGCGTGGAAAGCGACCGACGTCCTGAAGGCTGCGCACAGCGAAGAGAGCCTGAAGGAGGAAAAGGTCGGGCTCTGGATCGTGGACTCGTATCCCGACGGCGATGTGGTGCGCTTCGTGCGCAATGCCGACACGCAACCCGAAGCCGCTTACGACGTCAAATTCGGCACGGGCGGGCCGCAATTGTCGGAGCCTGCGGATCATGCGCTTTCGGCCGACGAGCTCGCGCAGCTCGGCGCGCGCATGATCGCGCTCCAGAATATCGCGCGGCCCTGCTCCGACCGCTACAACACCGTGGCGCTGAAGGATCCGGAGCGCGAGGGCTGGATTGTGTGGGCGATGGCGGCGACGACCGATCCCAATCTCGTCATCATCGGCGGGCATTACCGTTTCATGATTTCGGCCGATGGCAAGACCATGATCGAGCGCGACGCGCTCTCCAAGGGCTGCCTGCAGATGCCCAAGCACGATCCGAACACGCCGCCGGGCGTGACGCCGGTCGGCAATTTCAGCGACCAGATCGTCTCGCTCCTGCCGCTGGAGACGATCGTGTTCAACAGTCTTTCCTATGCGACGCCGTTCTATGTGGGAACGCTGGACGGCAAGATGTGGAAGGTGGCGGACGGCAAGATCTCGACCATCGGCATGGACGATCCCGATCCGGAGGGTTACATCGCGCGCAGCGCCGCCGGCATCGACGAGATGTGCCGCGTCATTCTCACCAAGACGCAGGACGGCAAGCCCGTCTATTACATCGGCGGCGAGACGAAAGTGATCTCCGCCACCGAACGCGACGCGACGTTCGCGCTCGACCTGCCCGACGGCGAGACGGCCTCGGCGGTGACCTGCGCGCGGCGCGATATCGTGCCCGCGCCCAACGACTACAAGGTCGTGCTGGCCGGCTATCCGCTCATGATCGACGATATCGGCGAGGGGCATTCGGGCGCCATGGCGTCGCTCGAAATCACCAACGGGCAGTTCCAGTTCCGCTTCATCAAGGGCGATGCGACCGGCGAGGAAAACGGGCGCATCCAGGCGCGCCTCAATCGGTTCCAGGACATCGTGCAGTCGAAGCATTGAAGGCGGCGGCCGTGGCGGAACGGACCGCGCCGTGCTAGCTGTTCGCGCGGCGGGAAGCGAGCGGAGACGGTATGCACGACATCATCAACGCCATCATCCTCGGCATCGTCGAGGGGTTGACGGAATTTTTGCCCGTGTCGTCCACGGCGCATCTGCTCGTGGGCGAAAACCTGCTGGGCTTGAACAAGGCGCAATGGGAAACCTTCACCGTCGTGATCCAGCTCGGCGCGGTGTTGTCGGTGGTCGCGGTCTATTGGAGCAAGTTCTGGAACGTGCTGGTGGGCCTGCCCAAATACAAGAACGCGCGCCATTTCGCAGCTGCCGTCATCGTGGCGTTCTTGCCGTCGGCGGTGCTGGGCGCATGGCTGATCAAATACATCAACGGTTTCCTGCTCGATCCGGCGCGCGCGCTGCCGGTCATCGCGACGACCTGGATATTGGGCGGCATCGTCATCCTGATGTTCGAGCGCATCGCGCCAGAGCCGCGCTATACCGACGCCGATCATTTGCCGCTCAAGAAGGCGCTGCAGATCGGGCTTTGCCAGTGCATCTCGCTCATTCCGGGCGTCTCGCGCTCGGGCGCCACGATCCTCGGCGGCGAGTTGCTCGGCGTCGAGCGCAAGGCGGCCGCCGCCTTCACCTTCTATCTCGCCGTGCCCACCATGCTGGGCGCGAGCGTCTACGATCTCTACAAGACGCGCGCGATGCTGACCGCGGCCGTGGGCATCGACATTCTCGTCGGCTTCACGGTGTCGTTCGTGGTGGCTTACGTCGTGGTGAAGACGTTCATCGCCTTCATCGGGCGCTTCGGGCTGAAACCGTTCGGATGGTATCGCGTGGCGGCGGGGCTTGCGCTCGTCGCGCTCATGGTGCTGCGCTGAGCCGGCCCGTTTCGCTATATTGCCCGCGCGCGCGGAAGCGCCAGAGATAGGACGGCAGCACCGCCTCCAGCGAATCCGGCACGATGCCGAGATCGGCGAATGTCAGCGCGCCCTGCGTCACCACATTGTCGGATTTGAGGAACGTCACCTGGTCGGGCGTGAGCAGCGGCTTGGGCAAAAACTGCAGGAAGAACGCTTCCAAATAGGAAAACCAAAACGGGATCGTCACCAGCAGCCGTTTGCGCTCGGTCACTTTCAGGATGATCTCGAGGATTTGCTTGAAGGTGAGAACGTCCGGCCCGCCGAGCTCATAGGTCTTGCCGCGCGTTGCGGGATCGCGCACGCTGGCAAGGATCGCATCGGCCACATCGCCCACGAATACGGGCTGGAATTTCGTGTTCCCTCCGCCGATCAAAGGCAGCGCCGGCAGGTAACGCGCGAGATTGGCGAATTTATTGAAGAAATCGTCCTCGGGCCCGAAGATGATCGAGGGCTTGATGAGGGTGGTCGCGGGAAATTCCGCGCGCGCGGCTTCGTCGCCTTGGGCCTTGCTGCGCGAATAGGCCGATTCCGATTCCGGGCTGATGCCCATGGTCGAGACGTGGATGAAGGTTTTGACGCCGGCCGCTTTCGCGGCCCTTGCGATGGCGGCGGGCGCTTCCTTGTGAAGCGCCTGGAAGCTCTGTTTCCCCCGCGAATAGAGCACGCCCACGAGATTGACGGCCGCGTCCGCGCCGCGCAGCGCCGCCGCCACCTGCTCCTCGTTGCGCACATTGCATTTAACGATCTGGATCTGGCCGACATGGCCCGCGGGCAGAAGGAACATCGCGTGATTGGGCTCGCGCACCGCAACCCGGATGCGATACCCGGCGGCGGCGAGCGCGCGCACGGTATGGCGGCCGATGAGGCCCGAACCTCCGAAAACGGTCACCAGCTCTGCCATGCGCGAACCCCGGATGCGAACGGCGCTGTCATATCCAATGGATGCCCGGAAGGGAAGCAAGCAAATCGCCGCCGCTCACTCCGAGCTCGCCAGAGGCCGGTGAAGCTGCTCCAGCACATTCGACAATTTGTCGCCGATGAATTTCTCCGCCGCCTTCTCCATCGCATGGGCGACTTCGGTATCGACCGCCTGCATCACCAGCGGGCGGCATTGCCAGATGAGCTCGGCAAGCCTGGGCGCATCCTCGGCCGGGGGCAGCACGCCTTTGCCGTAGCGGTCGAAGACATATTTCATGGCGAGTTCCAGAAGCTCCGTCGCCATGCGGTCGATGGTGGCGCGCAGCCGCGCGACCACCTTGAGGAGCTCGACCAGCGGCACGCCTTCCTTGGCGAGCAGCGCGCCGGCGCGCAGAAGCTTCATGCTGGGCACCATGATGACATCGCCTTCCAGGCGCACCGCGCCGAATTCCACCGCCTTCAGCATGGCCTCGGGCGTGAGTGCAGAACCGAACAGTTCCTGCAATTGCGCCTTGGTAATCTGCTGGGGCTGCTCGTCGGTCCAGGGGCTGGTGAGCGCGACCTCTAGACCCAGAAGCTTTCCGATGTCATGGCCTTTTTCCCACGCCTCGATCAGCTCGCCGACATTGGCGAGCGAATAGCCGCGCTCCAGCATGGGGCCGATGGTCTTCAGCCGCGCCAGATGCTCGGGCCCATAGATGCCCACGCGCCCGCGCTTTTTCGGCGCAGGCAGAAGGCCGCGCTCCTGATAGGCACGCACATTGCGCACCGTCGTTCCGGCGGCGCGCGCCAATTCATCGATCGTGAATTCGGCGGCGCTATGCTTGGTGCGTCTTTTGGGCTTTGTCATGGATCGGCGATTGACGGCGGGGCTTTCGACCATTAGTAATTGTGCCATTGTACACTGGCAGTATCAAAGGTGCTTGGGATGACGACGGCGAACATGACTGCTTCGTGGAGCGACCGCAAACGCTATATCTGGCTGCTTTCGCCGCTTCTGCCACTTCTGGTTGTAAACGGTCTCTGGCATTTCCACCAGACCCATTTGGCGATCTATGCCTGGATCTCGCCCATCGTCATATATCTCGTGATCCCGCTGTTCGATTTCCTCGTCGGCCGGGACCAGAACAACGCGCCCGATTGGGCGATCCCCAGGCTCGAAGCCGATTGGTATTACCGCATCATCGTGGCGGCCTATGTGCCTTCGCAGTTCTTCGTGACGTTCTGGGGCGCTTGGCTCGTCACCCATGAAGTGACGAACTGGATTCAATATGCCGGGCTCATCTTCAGCGTCGGCGCCATCAACGGCATCGCCATCAACACCGCCCATGAACTCGGCCACAAGAAGGATTCATGGGAGCGCTGGCTTTCCAAGATCACGCTGGCGCCGGTGGCCTACGGCCATTTCTATGTCGAGCACAATCGCGGCCATCACCGCAATGTGGCGACGCCGGAAGATCCGGCCAGCGCGCGGCTCGGTGAAAGCTTCTGGGAATTTTTGCCGCGCACCATGATCGGGTCTGCGCGCTCGGCCTGGAACATCGAGAAAGAGCGCCTCGCGCGCAAGGGCGAAAGCGTGTGGAGCTTCGACAACGACAATCTGCAGGCCTGGGCGATGACCATTGTTTTGTTCGCCGTCATCACCGCATGGGCCGGATGGTGGGCGCTGCCGTTTCTGCTTCTGCAGGCGTTTTATGGCGCAACGCTTCTGGAAGTCGTGAACTATCTGGAGCATTACGGATTGCTGCGCCAGAAGACCGCCGACGGCCGCTATGAGCGCTGCCTGCCCGAGCATAGCTGGAACAGCAATTACATCATGGGCAATGTGTTCCTCTATCAATTGCAGCGCCATTCCGATCATCACGCCAATCCGACGCGGCGGTTTCAGGCGCTGCGCCATTATCATGAGAGCCCGCAATTGCCGGCCGGTTATGCGGGGCTGCTACTGCCCGCCTATATCCCGCCCGTGTGGTTCTGGCTGATGAACCGGCGCGTGGTGAACCACTATAGGGGCGACGTGCGGCTTGCGAACATCCATCCGCGCGTGCGCGCAAAGATGCTGGCGAAATACGCGAAGGCCTGAAGTGATGGCGCGTTATCAGTGCGAATGCGGCTTTATATATGACGAGGCGAAGGGCTTTCCCCGCGAAGGCTTTCGGCCCGGCACGAAATGGGAAGACGTGCCCGACACATGGGCCTGCCCCGATTGCGCCGTGCGCGACAAGGTGGATTTCCGGAGGCTCGAGGACTCATGAATTTCCGCAAATGGCAATGCGCCTGTTGCGGCTTCATCTATGACGAAGCGCTGGGCTGGCCCGACGAGGGTATCGCGCCGGGCACGCGCTGGGCCGACATTCCCGCCGACTGGACATGCCCGAATGCGGCGCCTCCAAGGGCGATTTCGAGATGCAGGAGATCTGACCATGGCCGAAGCCATCATCCCGCGCAACGTCCACTTCGAATTCGACGAAACGCTTCCCGCCTGGTGGCATTCGGGCAATCCCGCGATCACCTCCTATTTCGATGCGCTCTCCTTCACATTCCCGGAAGGCGAACGCTTCTTCATCGACAGCGTGAAATATTACGCGGGCCGCATCACCGATCCCAAATTGAAAGCCGATGTCGCGGCCTTCACCGCGCAGGAAGCGATCCATAGCCGCGAGCACATGGTGTACAACCGGAACATGGCGCATACCGGCGTCCGCGTGGAGATGATCGAGAACCACGTGAAATGGTTCGTGACGCAATTGCGCAAGCTGCCGCCGCGCGCGCAACTCGCCATCACCTGCGCGCTCGAACATTTCACCGCGCTCTTCGCCGAGGCGACGCTTAGCAAGCTCAACCCGTTCGCCAATGCGCATCCCTTCTATCGCGATCTCTGGCATTGGCATGCGATGGAAGAGGAAGAGCACAAGGCCGTCGCCTTCGATGTGTTCCGCGCGGTGACGCCAGGCATCCGTTTCTATTTCTACCGCTGCACCGCCATGGCGATCATGACGCTCGATTTCACGCTGATGAGCACGGTCCTGCCGATGGTGCTGCTGGCCCAGCGCGGCGAGCTTTTCAACATGCGCGCCTGGGCGGGGAGTTTCTGGTTCCACTGGATCGCGCCGGGCGTCTGGCCGCGCACGCTTTGGGGCGTGGCGAAATATTTCGTGCCGGGCTTCCATCCGGCCAAGCGCAAAGTGGCGCCCGAAGTGCTGAAATGGCGGGAATTCTACCGCCAGACGGTCAAGCGCTCGCCGGCCATGGCGGGCTCGATCTTCGAAGGCGCGGCCTGAGCGCGGCTTGGCCGCGGCCTGACCGCCGTGATGGGTTGAGCCTGGATTACCGGCCTTTCCGTTGACAGGATTCGGCGGCGCACCTAAACATCGGCTCCGGCCTGCCCAGATGGCGGAATTGGTAGACGCACTAGTTTCAGGTACTAGCGCTCACAAGGCGTGGAGGTTCGAGTCCTCTTCTGGGCACCAGCGACCATCTCGCAAACATCCGCCGAGAGTCGCTGAAACTGAAAAACCAAACAATTTAAGCAGCTTATCGTCCGCCAGCATTCGCCGGTGCTCTGGGCCAGTCGATGATTTTGTGGGACATTTTGTGGGGCTCGGGACGTTTTTGAGACCCCCTGTGGGGCACGGACACTCCTTAAACATGGGAGTCCGAAATGTCTTTGACCGATGTGATCTGCCGGGGCACGAAGCCGGGGCCGAAGCGCCGCAAATTGTCCGACGGCGGTGGCCTCCAACTCTGGATCATGCCCAACGGCTCGCGTCTGTGGCGTCTCATCTATCGCCATCTTGGCAAACAGAAGATTCTCGCCATTGGCACATACCCAGACGTGTCACTTGCCGAGGCGAGGGCGCGGCGCGATGCAGCGCGCACATGCCTTCGAGACGGGAAGGATCCAGCCCTCGAACGCGAAAAGGCGCGCCGGGCCGAGTCGGAGAGGCTCGCCGCCGAAGACAGCTTCGGCAAAGTCGCGCAAGAATTCATCGCCAAATGCCGCCGTGAGAATTTGGCGGAAGCGACGCTCATCAAGAAGGAATGGCTGTTGGACATGGCCATGGCGCTGCGCGATCTGAAGGTCTCGGAGATTCGGCCAGTGGATGTTCTGAAAGTTCTGCAGGAGGTGGAAGCGCGTGGCTGCTACGAGACGGCACGGCGCTTGCGCTCGACCATTGGAGCCGTCTGCCGCTACGCCATTATCACAGCGCGGGCGCAGACCGATCCAACTGTAGCGCTGAGAGGCGCCATCACGACGCCTAAAGTAAAATCCCGCGCCGCGATTACCGATCCGGTCAAGTTCGGCGGCTTGCTTCGCGCGATCGACGAATTCGACGGCCAACCGCAAACGATCGCAGCACTCAAACTCTTGGCGCTTCTGTTCCCGCGCCCAGGCGAACTACGCTCGGCCGAATGGCCTGAGTTTGATTTCGAAAAGTGCGTTTGGACGATACCCGCGGCAAAAATGAAGATGCGGCGCGAACACCGCGTCTATCTCGCGCCCCAAGCCATGGCCATTCTCACCAAGCTTCGCGAATATTCCGGGC
>DATIZS010000177.1:0-2897 GCA_035516955.1 Rhizomicrobium sp. | reverse complement strand
GCGCGGTGTTCTCCAAGGTGAAGCCCATCGCCGCCGCGGCCCAGCCCGAATAGGAATTGAGCATCGACACGACGACGGGCATGTCCGCGCCGCCGATGGGAATGATGAGCGTGATGCCGAACACGAAGGAAAGCGCCGCGATCGCCCAGAATGCCCAATGCGGCTGGTCCATCACGAAATAAACGATCAGCGCAACGATGCCGGCGGCGATCAGAATGTTCAGAACATGACGCGCGGGCAGAAGGATCGGCGCGCCGCTCATGTTTCCGTTGAGCTTGGCGAACGCGATGATGGAGCCCGCGAAGGTGATGGCGCCGATGGCGACGCCGAGGCTCATTTCGATCAGCGATTGGGTGTGGATCGCGCCTTCCGTGCCGATCCCGTAAGCGGCGGGCGAATACATGGCGGCGGCCGCGACCAGCACCGCCGCCAAGCCCACCAGCGAATGGAACGCGGCGACCAGTTGGGGCATCTGCGTCATGGCGATGCGCCGCGCGGTTATCGCGCCGATGGTCCCGCCGATGGCGATGCCCGCCACGATCATGCCCCAGGTGAGCGGATCGACGACGCCGGTGACCCAGAGCGTGGTCGCGACCGCCAGCGCCATGCCGATCATGCCGTTGCGGTTGCCCGTGCGCGAGGTGACGGGCGACGACAGCCCGCGCAGCGCCAGGATGAACAGCACGCCCGACACCAGATAAGCGAGCGCGGCGATATCTGCCTGCAAGCCCCCGCTCATTGCTTTTCTTTCTTCTTATACATGGCCAGCATGCGCGAAGTGACGAGGAAGCCGCCGAAAATGTTCACGCAAGCCAGGATCAGCGCGAAGAAGCCGAGGAGTTTCGATGTCCAGCCCGCGCTGCTCGGCCCCAAATTCAGGGCCGGTTCCGAATCCATCTTCGCCTGGATTCTGTCCGCCACCTGGGCCGCCGGCACAGCGGAATTGGCGATGAGTTTGCCGTTGTAGTAGGTGTCGCCATTGACGTTGACCGATACGGTGGCTCCATGCGTATCGAGCCGATGATTGGTATCGACCGACACCGCGATCAGCGCGCCCACCACGATTACCGACGAAATCGCATTCGTCACGCTCATCAGCGGGGTGTGCAAAGCGGGCGTGACACTCCACACCACGTAATAGCCCACGAAGATCGCCAGCACGAAAATCGAAAGGCGGAAAACGAAGGGATCGATGGCTTCCATCACAAGCTCCAATGCACTCCCTCGCCCCCGCAGGGGGAGAGGGTTGGGGTGAGGGGGTGGTTGGGCATGTGCGAGGTTGGCAATTTTGGTGCAGGCGGCAGCAGCCCCCTCACCCTGGCCCTCTCCCCCGGTGGGGGAGAGGGAATGTTTTTGTGCATTCCCATCATCTCACCCCTTCAAACCCGGATGCACGATTTCGCCGTCGCGGGTCAGCCCTGCGCCTTTGACGATTTCATCATCCCAATTCAGATTCAGCGCGCCGGTTTTCTTGTCCACGATCAGGCTCACGAAATTGAAGAGGTTGCGCGAATAAAGGCTCGACGTATCGACGGCGAGCCGCGCGGGCAGATTGGTGTAGCCCATGATGGTGACGCCATGCGCCTCGATCACCTGATCCGCTTTGGTGAGCGGACAATTGCCGCCCTGTTCCGCCGCGAGATCGACGATCACCGAACCGGGTTTCATCGTCTTGACCATCTCTTCGCTCACCAGCACCGGCGCCTTGCGGCCCGGGATCAGCGCGGTGGTGATGACGATGTCCTGCTTCTTGATGTGTTCGGCGACGAGTGCGGCCTGTTTCGCCTGATATTCCGCACTCATCGGCTTGGCATAACCGGCCGCGGTTTCGGCCTGTTTGAACTCGTCGTCGATCACGGCGACAAACGTGGCGCCCAGCGATTCCACCTGCTCTTTCGTGGCGGGGCGCACATCGGTGGCCGACACGATGGCGCCCAAACGCCGCGCCGTCGCGATCGCCTGCAATCCCGCCACGCCCACGCCCATGATGAACGCGCGCGCGGGCGCGATGGTGCCCGCCGCCGTCATCATCATCGGCATGGCGCGGCCGAAGGTGGCGGCGGCATCGAGCACCGCTTTATATCCGGCGAGATTGGCTTGGCTCGACAGCACGTCCATCGATTGGGCGCGGCTAATGCGCGGAATGAATTCCATGGCGAAGGCGGTGACGCCCTGGGCGGCCAGCTTCGCGATGGCCTCTTTTTCCGTGTACGGAGCAAGAAGGCAGGCGAGCACGGCCCCGCGTTTCATCTTCGCGATTTCGTTCGCCTCGGGGCCGCGCACCTTCAACACGATATCGGCTGCGGCAAGGACATCGGGAGCAACCACCGCGCCGGCCGCCACATAATCATTGTCGGACATGCGCGCACCCGCGCCGGCGCCCGCTTCCACCAGCACCTCAAGCCCCAGGCCCTTGAGCTTCTTGACGGTTTCAGGCGTGGCCGCCACGCGCGCCTCGCCCGCGCGGCGCTCCTTCAGGATGGCTAGTTTCACCGACGCCTCAATGCGTGCGGAAAATGGCGAGGAAGGCGAGAAGCGCGATATTGCCGATGATGACCCATTTCACGAGGGTCATGAATCCCTTCCACGTCTTGACGTGTTCCCGGATGTCCATCGTGCCGGCGTCGGAGCCGTGCGCGGAATCTGCAGACATGATGACCCTCGAAGTGGCTTCAAAACGGGCCGGACTATAGCAAAGGGCCGCCTTCCGGCAACCGCGACCCTATGGCCGCCTCGTCGGAACCGAATGGTTCCAGTCGGCCAGAAGCGCGCGCAGCGCCGCCACCAGAGGAAGCGGCTGGTCCAGCATCACATGGTGCTGGGCCTGCGGAATCTCCACGATGGGGGCGGCCCGGCCTAACAGATTGAACATGTATTCGCCGATCTCGGCCGGGAGC
>DATIZS010000176.1:0-5996 GCA_035516955.1 Rhizomicrobium sp. | reverse complement strand
CCGCGTCCGGATTGTCGCGCACGAGGAATTAGGTGCCGAGATCGATCACCAGTTTGCCCGCGACGGCGAGCGTGAAGGGATGGGCGGCATCATGCTTGATCTGGAAATAGGCCTCGCCTCTTTCCAATACCGCGCCGCGCTGATCGGCGGAAAGACGCAACACCGTCGCCGTGTTGAGTTCGATCCTCGAACCGTCCGCAAGCTTGATGATCTCGCGTCCACCGACCGGCGTGGAATAAACCGCGCTTCCCGAATGACGCACGACCGGCAACGCCGTCGTGGTCAGCAGCGCGATCGCGGCAAGGCCTGCGGCGAGGCTGAGCGGCAGGCGCCAATTGCGCGCCTCCGCCACCGGCTGTTCGACCTTAAAAGGGTGCAGCGCCGTCAGCCGCTCGGTGCGATCCCATGCCGCTTCGAGGCGGAGATAGGCCACTTCATGCGCGAGCGCGGCACCGCGCCATTGATCGAGCGAGGCCTGATCGTCCTGCGTCCATTCGCCGAAATGACGACGGCGCAACCACGCGGCCGCATCGGCTTCCACTTGCTGAGCGCTTCCGCCGGCTGCTTCGAGCTCTGCGTTGCTCATGACCAATTCCTTCTGTCTTCCGGATCGCTGTAGAGAATGTCGGCGAGGGCGCGGATGCCGTTGTCGATCAGTTTGGAGACGGCGGCTTCCGAAATGCTCATGCGGCTCGCGATCTGGCGGCCGGTGAGGCCTTCGATGCGCCTGAGCACCACGGCGTCGCGCGCCCGCTCGGGCAGGCGTTCGAGGGCGGCACGCAACCGGCGCAATTCGTCGCGCGCGATGACCGCGCGTTCGGCCAGCGGCGCTTCCATCGCAGCGCCCAGCGCATCGGCATCCGTCACCGCATCGAAGGGGATGATGCGCTCGCGGCGCACCCGGTCGATCAGGAGATTGCGCGCCACCGTGAACACGAAATGGCGCGTGCGCAGCGGGATCTCATGCCGGGCCGCTTCGAAGATGCGCACATAGATATCCTGCCGCAGATCGGCGATGTCGCTCTTGTTGCGCCAATTGTGGTGCAGGAACTGCATCAGGTCCGACTCCAGCGGCAGAACTTCGCGAACGAACCAGGCGCGCGCTTCGGACACGCTCATGGGCTGACCGCGGCGGCCGTCTTCACGGCTGGTTTCCGTTATGTCCGTCATCCCCCGCGAGCTTTCTGCCGTTCCAGCGTTCGCACTCGGGAACCTCGCACCGATAGACGATCAGCGTCGTCCCGGTTTAACTGGCGGGCCAGAATTATTTTTGCTGCAGTGCAAAGAGGCGGCGAGAGGCCGGGCTGTCAGTGCCCCCCGGATTTGGCCGCGTCGTGTTTCAGGAAGGAATCGAACACCCAGCCTTCGAGCGATTTGGCCGGATCCTTCGCGGGCGCGCGCACGCGCGTCCAATCACCCTTGCGTTCGAGAACGGTGACGGAGGTGCCCGGCGCGAGCGTGGTGAGGATCGCGCCATTGACCGAAGCGTCTTTGCGCAAATTCACGCCGCGCGCGACGCTGGCGGTTTCGAGTTTGGGCGCCGCGGGTTTCGCGGGCGCGGGAGTCGCGGTCTGATCGGATACGTCCTGCATGCCGCCCGTCATTTCGTAGATCTTCACCTGCCAGTCATAAGGCAGATAGGGCACGGCGGCGGGCCAGAAGAGAAACGCCGCCATCAGGACGCAGGCGAGCACGAGACCCCCGAGAATGAGTCCGTTCCGGTTGGGGCGCGGCGCCTCCTCGACGGGCGCGTCGTGACGCTCGTCCATGGCGCGGATTTCGGCGAGCTCGGCTTCGCGATTGGCGAGCACGGCACGCAGCGTCCTGATCTCGTCGCGCAGGATGACGGTCTCTTCGGTCGCGTTCGCGCCCGTGCGCACGCGCATTTCGGAAAGTGCTGCTTCGGCGGCTTCGTAGCGCGCGGTCGCTTCGGCGAAGCGATCGCGCCAGTGCCGTTCGGCATGGGCTTGCGCGTTCTGGCGCTCCAGCTCGATGCGGTCCTGTGCCTGCTGGACGGCGCCGCGCAACTGCGCGAGTTCGGTCTCGCGCGCCTTTTGCAGGAACGCCACTTCGTCGCGGGCATTTTGGAGCGCCGCTTCGTGGCGGGCGGCCATCGTGGCGACATTGGCCTGGGCTTCGGCTTCCAGGCGCGTGCGCAGCGCCTGCGCCTCGGCGGCGGCGGAGGCGGATTTCTCCTGCCAGCGCGCCTCGCTTGCGGCGGCGCGCGCGGCTTCGGCCGCTTTCCAGCTCGCATCGGCGGCGGCGAGCGCATCGCGCATCTCGCGCTCGTGACGCAGACCCGCCTCCACCAGCGCCGCGCGCAATTGCTCGACTTCGGCATCGCGCTCGGAGATGCGCTTGCGCAGATCCGTAAGCTCTTCGTTGCTGCGTTCGCGATCCGCGCGCGCTTCTTCGGCCGATTTTCCGGCGGCCTCGCGCATTTCCCGAAGCGCGCGCTCGGAGGCTTCGCGCCATTTGGATTCCGCGGCTTCGAGCTCGGCCGCGCGTTGCGCGTTCGAATCCTGTTCGGCTTTGGCGAGCGCATCGCGCCGTTCGCGCTCATGGCGAAGCGCCTCTTCCGCCATGACCGATTTGAGGGCCGCGACTTCGGCCTCGCGCGCGGCGAGCGCTTCGCGCGCATCCTGAAGCGCATCGTTCAGCCGCACGCTTTCGCCGCGCCCATCGGCCTCCGACTTCAGCGCGGCCGCATGCATATCGGCGAGTTTCCGTTCGAGCTCTTCGCGCCATTTCGCCTGCACTGCGGCGGCGCGCGCGGCTTCTTCGGACTTGAAATTCTCTTCGGCGCGGATGAGCGCATCGCGTAATTCGCGCTCGTGACGCGCCGCCGCCTCGATCATGGCGGATTTCGTCTCGGCCAACTCGCGTTCGCGTGCCGCCAGATCCTTGCGTAGATCGCCGAGCTCGCCGCTCAGCCGGCCGGTGTGGCTGCGCCCGTCTTCCTCGGATTTCTGCGCGGCCGCGCGCATGTCGGCGAGCGTGCGTTCGAATTCTTCGCGCCATTTGGCCTGCGCTGCGGCGGCGCGCGCGGCTTCGCCCTGCTTGAAATTCTCTTCGGCGCGAATAAGCGCGTCGCGCAATTCGCGCTCGTGGCGCAGGCCCGCCTGCACCAGCGAGGATTTCGTCTCGGCCAGTTCGGCTTCGCGCGCCGCAAGTTCTTTGCGCGCGCCCGCGAGCGCATCGGCCAGACGGCTTGTATCGCTTTGACCCTGATCTTCGCTTTTCCTGGCGTTCGCGCGCGCTTCGGAAATCACGGAATCGGATTGCGCGCGCCATTGGGCCTCGGCTTGCGCGAAACGGGCGGCCTCTTCGGCCTTCCAGATCTTGCCGGCGGTGGAAATGGCCTCGCGGATCGCGCTTTCGGTTTTTTCGCGTTCGGCGAGCGCGTTGGCGCGCGCCTCGGCGAGTTCGCTTTCGCGCGCCGCAAGCGCCTTGCGCAGCGCCTCGAGCTCGCTCTTCTGGCGCTCGCGCTCGGCCTGGGTTTCGCCGCTCGTCTTGCGCACGGAATCGCGGACTTCGGAGAGCATCTGCTCGCTGCGTTCGCGCCATTTGGCTTCGGCGGCGGCGAAGCGTTCGGCCTCTTCCGCCTTCCAGATCTTCTCCGCCTTCGAAAGCTGATCCTTGAGCGCGCGCTCGGCCTTGGCTTCGGCGGCGGCCGTCTCCGCGCGCAGCCGCGCGAGCTCGGTTTCGCGCACCGCGAGATTCTTTTGCAGGCTCGCGAATGCATCGCGCTGACGGTCCTGCTCGGCATCCTTGCCGGCCGGTTTCTTGGCGGAGGCGCGCGCTTCGGCGATGGCGCGCTCGGATTGTTCGCGCCACGTCGCCTGGGCCGCGGCAAGGCGGGCCGCTTCCTCCGCCTTC
Organism: Rhizomicrobium sp.; assembly: GCA_035516955.1. GTDB lineage: Bacteria > Pseudomonadota > Alphaproteobacteria > Micropepsales > Micropepsaceae > Rhizomicrobium. Next base: position 2,117 of record DATIZS010000176.1, on the reverse strand, counting down.
CAGACCTTCTCGGCCTTGGCGACGGAATCGCGGATCGCGCGTTCGGCTTTCGCTTCGGTGGCGGCCACGCTCGCACGTGCCGCGTCAAGCTCGCCTTCGCGCACCTGCAAGGTCTTGCGCAAGGAATCGAGATCGCCGGCTTGCGCGAGGCGCACATCCTGTTCCTTCTTGCGGGCCTCGATGCTTTGCGCCAGTTCCTGTTCGACGCCTTTGCGCGCCTCGGCGAGTTTCGCATCGACTTCGGCGGCCCAAAGCGCACGCGCGCGCGACAGATCCTCTTCGGCCGCCTTGGCCTGCACTTTGGCGTGGGAGAGTTCGGTGTCGCGCGCGGAAAGCCGCGCCGCCATCTGCGCCAGCTCGTCGCGCAACCGGCGGAGCTGATCGAGGCCCGCGACATTCAGCGCTTCTTCGCCGGCCTCCGCGACGGAGGCCGATCCGTCGGGCGAAATATCGTAATCCAGCACCGCGACGGAGAAGGCTTCCGCCGAATCATGGCCGATGATGCGCACGGCAAGCCTGTGCGTCTCGCTGAACGCGGTGCCGGGCAGATAGAGCAGGTCCTCGAGCTCGTCGAGCGTCAGCGACCAGGAATTGTCGCCATTGTTGCGCCCGGCCGAGAAACGCGTGAGCGGCGGCATGCGCTCGACGCGGATGGTGAGCTTGCCGCGGCCTTTATAGGGTTGAAGCAGACGGCGCAGATCGACCGGAATACCGGGCAACGGATCGGGTGCGTCGGAGGCAGCACGGCTCCCGCGGCCCGCGCGCTTCGGCGCAGCCGCTGACATCAGCCCGGTTGCGCGTTGCGCCATGGCGCAAATCTCCACTTCGGGGCGCGGCTGACGGCGCGGAAACGGGTCTCACCTTCCGGCGCGCGGCCGTTGCCGCAACCAGCCTAGCCGCCGGATCGATTGCGGAGCCTTAAAATAGACCGGACAAGTTTCTTAATTCTGAGCAGAAGGCGGGGTGGCGCTCCTCTATCGGCTTACAATCCGTTAATGGAAACGTGAGGCGAATTTTTAGAATTTCCCCTTAAAAATCAGGCGTCTTGCGCGAGACCCCGCTAACGCAGCCGCGAAGCGAGACTGGCGCGGGACACCCGATTTGCTTAATCCTTCCATGACCTCAGAGGGCCAGGGATTACGTATGAGCTTGCAATTGTTCGTCGCCGACTATGTGGTGCGCCGGCAGATGAAGCGCCGCTTCGCCAAGAATGCGAGCGTGATGACGCTGCGCGACATCATGGAAGAGATGGCGGCGCAGGCCAAACCGCCGCCGCGCCACATCCGCATGGACCGGCTCTCGCTCGGCGGCATCATGACCGAACGGTTGCGCAGCGAACACGCCGACGAGCGCAAGGCGCTGCTTTATATTCATGGCGGCGGATTCGTGGCGGGCCATCCGGTCAATCATCGTCCGCTGACTTGGCGGCTGGCGGCAAAGACGAACGCACCGGTCTATGCGATCGATTATCGCCTGGCGCCGGAACATCCCTTTCCCGCGGCACTCGACGATTGCCTCACCGCCTATCGCACGCTGCTCGACAAGGGCGTGAAGCCCGAGCGCCTGGCGGTGGGCGGAGATTCGGCGGGCGGCAACCTGACGCTCGCGCTCGCGCTCCGGCTGAAGGAGACCGACATGCCGCAGCCGGCGGCGCTCGTCTGTCTTTCGCCCGTCACCGATCTCGCCGAGCCCGCGCCCTCGCACGCCGACAATATGGAGAGCGACGCGATGTTCGATCCGCGCATGTTTCCGTCGGTGCCCGCCGCCTATTGCCCGGGCGGCGACGTGCTCAATCCGCTGATCTCGCCGTTGCGCGGCGATGTGAGCGGCTTGCCGCCCACGCTCTTCCAATGCTCGCGCGAGGAAATGCTGCGCGACGATTCCGTGCGCATGGCCGAGCGCATGCGCGCCGCGGGCATCGAGGCGACATTGGAAGTGTGGCCCAAGGTGTTCCACGTCTGGCAGGTGGCCGCCGACGTGCTGCCCGAGGGCCGCGAGGCGATCAACAATATCGCAGCGTTTTTGAATCACAGGTTGCGCTAGAGTCGCTTTGTCTCCGGTTTATGTGCACTCCTTACCGTCATGGCCGGGCTTGTCCCGGCCATCCATAAACACAA
>DATIZS010000175.1:0-2706 GCA_035516955.1 Rhizomicrobium sp. | reverse complement strand
CCAGCGGGATGGGCACGTCGTGCTGCTTCCCGTGCTTCCCGTGACGGCGCTGAAGGGCATCGTCAAATCCCGCCGCCGCCGGCCGCCGACGATTGAGGAGATGGACAAGGCCGTGCGCGATGGCGCCGTGGCGCGCTATCGCCGGGCGACCGGCAAATGATCGGTCTCGATACCAACATCCTCATCCGGTATCTGACTCAGGACGATCCCCGCCTCTCCCCGAAAGCGACCGCGCTCATGGAACGCCGGCCACAGATATTTGCGGCCATGACGCTGCTCAGGAACGGCACGGCGGATTTCGCGGACGCGCTGATCGGCCTGCTGTCGGAACGCGCGGGCTGTGTGCACACCTTCACATTCGACAAAAAAGCTTCGCGTCTTCGTGGTTTCAAACTCCTGTCCTAACGCTTTGCCGCCAGCTTCGCGCATTCCGCATGGCGATGGCATGACACGATATGGTCGTTGACCATGCCGATGGCTTGCGCGAAGGCATAGACGATCACCGGCCCGCAGAAATTGAATCCGTGCTGTTTCAGATCCTTCGCGAGCCCCTCGCTCATCTTCGTCTTGGCGGGAATCTGCTTCATCGTTTTGTAGGCGTTGATTTTCGGCGCGCCGTCCACGTGCTTCCAGATCAGCCCGCTGAAGCCGCCCGGTTCTTTTTCCTCGATATCGAGCCAGAGCTGCGCGCCCTTGATCGCGGCCTTGATCTTGGCGTTGGAGCGGATGATGCCTTCGTTCTTCATCAGGCGCGCGAAATCGCGCTTGCCGTAGCGCGCGATCTTTTCCGGATCGAAGCCGTGAAAGGCTTTGCGGAAGTTCTCGCGCTTTCTCAGAATCGTGATCCAGGAAAGCCCCGCCTGGAACCCGTCGAGCACCAGCTTTTCGTAGAGCGCGCGGGAATCGAATTCCGGAACGCCCCATTCCTCGTCGTGATAGGCGACGTAAAGCGGATCCTCGCCGGGCCAGGCGCAGCGAACGATCCCGTCACTCACCGCCTTTTGGCTTTCTTCTTTTTCGCCGGTTTCTTCGCGGTCTTCCTGGCGGCTTTCTTCGCCGGTTTCTTGGCCGCTTTCATTTTCGGTTTCGAGGGTGCTGCGACGAGCGTGGCTTCGAGCTTGTTGCCGTCCAGATCGATCACGAAGGCGCCGTAATAATCCGGGCCGTAATCGGGGCGCGGGCCCGGCGCGCCATTATCTTTCCCGCCATTGGCGAGCGCGGTTTCGTGGAATTTGTGCACGGCGTTCTTGGTCCTGGCGGCGAAGCCGACATGATTGCCATTGCCGGGCGAGGCCGATTTCTGATCGGCGGGAAGCTGCACCCAGAAGGACGGTGCGCCATCGCCATAGGCGACCGCATAGGGCATGAATTCCATGACACGCTTGTAGCCGAGCGCGGCCATGACGGGATCGTAGAAATTGGTGGCGCGCGCGACATCGGCGACGCCGACCGAAACATGGTGGAGCATGCGTATCTCCTCTGCAAGGCAAGGGCGACTCTGAACGTTCAGGCGCGCGCGTCAAGCCAAGATTGTCTGACGAGGCGCAACGGGACACCGCCGGATTCGCATGGCGTGCCCTCGGCTTCCTCCAGCCGGTCGAGACGGATGAGCGCGAAGCCGCGCCGGCCGTATGTGCTGACGATCTGGCCAAGTTCGCGCCCGCCCGCCGTAATGTCCGTGCCTGCCGGGGGCAGGGCACTATCGCTATCGATGACGAGCAGGCGCTTCCTCGCCGTGCCGCGATGTTTCATGCGCGCGGTTAATTCCTGGCCGACATAGCAGCCCTTCTCAAATGAGACGCCATGCAATTCCTCGAGCCCCGCATCGAGGGCGAAGATCTTGTCCGAGCCGAAATCGGCGCCTTCGGGCACGCCGAGCTTCAGCCGGTTCTCCAGATACTCATCGGACGGTCCGGCGCCGGTTTCGGCGCGGGCGACGATGTTGCGTTTGCCGAGCGCGGGCAGCCGCGGATCGTCCAGACCTTCGCCCCAGATGACGGCGAGCTGCGGGCGGATGCCGATCTCCACTTTCGCCCTCAGCCGATACATGGCGAGCCGCTTCGCGAGCGCTTCGGCGGACGCGGCGGCGCAATCGAGCAGCACTGCGCCATCGCCTTCCGAGATCAGGAAGTCGAACAGGATCTTGCCCTGCGGCGTCAGGAGCGCCGCGTAAAGCGCTCGCCCCGGCGACAACCGGTCGATGTCGTTGGTGATGAGCCCCTGCAGCAGCGTGCGCGCATCCGGCCCCAAAAGGGCGATCACGGCGCGGTCGTCGAGCCTCGTGGTCATGAGAGTGAGGTAATACCCGGCGCTCCGGTTGCCAAGCGGGAAGGTCCATCGTAAGGCAGGGCCATGGCCCTTCGCGTCATGACCGTGGCTGCCGGCGCGGAATTCGGCGGCTCGGAAACCTTCTTCGTCTCGCTCACGCTTGCGCTGAAACGCGCGGGCGTCGATATGCACGCCGTCACGAAGCCGTTTCCCATCCGCGAGGAGGCCTTCCGCGGCGCAGGGATTGCCTATGCCAAGGCGCCGTTCCTTTATCCCGGGCTCGATTTCTACACGCCCTGGCGGATCGCGAAGGCGGCGGCGGATTTCAAGCCCGATTGCGTTCTCGCCTTCACGGGCCGCGGCGCCGACATGACGCCGCCGGGCGATTACGCGCTGATCGGACGGCTCGGCGGCTATTACCGTCTCGAATATTACAAG